>CALWOK010000016.1 GCA_944383125.1 uncultured Flavonifractor sp. | reverse complement strand
ACCTAGTGAGCCGTACCACCGCCATGGTGGGCAAGTACTTCGGCGACCATCTGCCCGACTGCCCCGATGCTGACCCCGCTATGGATGATGAGCTGATTGCCATGGCAAAGGGCCTGCGGGATGCCTATGAGGAGCAGATGGAGCACTATGCCTTCCAGAATGCCCTGATGGAGATTTTCAAGCTGGTGGGCCGGGCCAACAAGTATATCGACGAGAACAAGCCCTGGCTGCTGGCCAAGGACGAGGGACAGAAGGGCCGCCTGGCCCGGGTGCTGTACAACCTGCTGGAGTGCGTGCGCATTTCCGCCGTGCTGCTCACCCCCTTCATGCCCACCACCTGTGAGGCCATCTTTGCCCAGATCGGCGCCGCCCAGGCCCTGTGTGCCTGGGACGCTGCCAGCCAGTGGGGGCTGCTGCCGGTGGATGCCCCGGTGAACAAGGGGGCCGGTCTCTTCCCCCGCATTGATGTGGCCAAGGAGCTGGAAGAGCTGGCTGCCCTGGAGGAGGCTGCCAAGGCTGCTGCCGCTCCCCAGGAAGAACCCAAGGAGCCGGAGTATATCACCATTGATGACTTTAACAAAGTCCACTTTGTGACCGCCAAAATTCTGGCCTGTGAAGCGGTCAAGAAGAGCAAAAAACTGCTCCGCTTTACCCTGGACTGCGGCGAGGGCAAGCCCCGCCAGATTCTGTCCGGCATCCATGAGTATTATGAGCCAGAAGAGCTGGTGGGTAAGACAGTGGTGGCCTGCACCAACCTGGCCCCCCGGAAGATGATGGGCCTGGAGTCCAACGGGATGCTGATCTCCGCAGTGAAGGAAGAGCCGGACGGCTCGGAAAAGCTCCATCTGATTATGCTGGACGACAAGGTGCCTGCCGGTTACGGCCTGTGCTGAGCAGGTGAAAAAAGGGTCTGCCGCAATGCTGCGTCAGGCCCTTTTTTGTACCTGAACCGGATAGTGCTGTATTGGCAGAACGGGGGAAGTGTGGTATGATACTGTTTATCCTGAATGAGTTTGCCCATCTATATTGCTGAGAAAAGGGGAACCGATATGACTGAACTTTCCGCACTGCTCCAGGCCCTGGAAGAGGGGAAGCTGGACCAGACTTTGTGTACCCTGCGCTGCCATGGACAGGAGGAAGTCCCTGCCGCCCGGGCCAGGGTGGCCCATGTGGTCCAGGGCTTTCAGACTGCCTTTGGCCGGGGAGAGGATACCCAGGGCGCCATCCTTACCGCCCCGGGCCGGACTGAAATCTGCGGCAACCATACCGACCACCAGCATGGCCGGGTGCTGGCCGCTGCCGTCAACCTGGATTTCCTGGCCTGCGCAGCGCCCAACGGCACCAATACCATCCGTTTCCAGTCCGAGGGCTGGCCCATGGTGGAGGTTGCCCTGGATGGGGATGGCCCCAGAGACAGTGAAAAGGAGAGTACGCCCGCTCTGGTCCGGGGCATGGCTGACCGCATTGCCGCTCTGGGCTATCCGGTGTCCGGCTTTGACGCCTATGCGGTGTCCGATGTGCTGCCCGGCTCCGGCCTGTCCTCCTCGGCGGCCTGTGAGGTGCTGCTGGGGGTGGTGCTCAACCACCTGTTCTGTCAGGACGCCCTGGACGCCGTTACCATTGCCCAGATTGGCCAGTACGCCGAAAACGTCTACTTTGGCAAGCCCAGCGGCCTGATGGACCAGACCGCCTCCTCGGTGGGGGGCGCTGTGGCCATCGACTTTGCCGACCCCGCCAAGCCGGTGGTGGAGCCCATGCAGGTGGATTTGAACGCCGCAGGCTACGCCCTGTGCATCATTGACTCGGGGGCCGACCATGCCGACCTGACCGCCGAATATGCCGCCATTCCCCAGGATATGAAGGGGATTGCCGGGTGGTTTGGCAAGTCGGTGCTGCGGGAGCTGACCCAGGCCGAGGTGCTGGACAACCTGCCCGCTCTGCGGAAGCAGTTCGGCGACCGGGCCGTGCTCCGTGCCCTCCACTTCTTTGCCGATGACCAGCGGGTGGCAGAGGAGACTGCCGCTCTGAAGCGGGGAGACTTTGACGCCTTCCTCACCCTGGTGAAGGAGTCGGGCCGTTCCTCCTGGATGTACCTCCAGAATATTGTCCCCGCCGGGGCAGTGCAGGAGCAGGCCATGGCAGTGGCGCTGGCAGTGGCGGAGCAGGCCCTGGCCGGCCGTGGAGCCTACCGGGTTCACGGCGGCGGCTTTGCCGGCACCATCCAGGCCTTTGTCCCTCTGGACATGCTGTCCCAGTTCCGCAGCCAGGTGGAGCAGGTGCTGGGAGAGGGCAGCTGCCATGTGCTGTCCATCCGTCCCGTAGGCGGCGCCGTGGTGTGGGGTTAAAGGAGGAGTTGTCATGGAACGGAATGAAGCCATTTTTCAGCTGGTGACCTATGCCCTGCGTACCGGCCTGATTGAGCCCTGTGAGGAGCTGTGGGCGGTCAACGCTCTGCTGGCCCAGCTGAAGCTGGACAGCTACACCCCGCCGGAAGGGGAGGCCCCGGCAGAGATCAACCTGCCCCAGGTGCTGGATGCCCTGACCGATGACGCCCATGAGCGTGGTGTTCTGGAGGAAAACTCCATTGTGTACCGGGACCTCTTTGATACCGGACTGATGGGGGTGCTGACCCCCCGCCCCGCCCAGGTGATTGACACCTTCCAGACCCTCCGGCAGGAAAGCCCCCAGAAGGCCACCGACTGGTATTACAAATTCAGCCAGGATACCAACTACATCCGCCGGGACCGCATTGCCAAGGACGTCCAATGGAAGGCCCCCACCGAGTATGGAGAGCTGGACATTACCATCAACCTGTCCAAGCCGGAGAAGGACCCCAAGGCCATTGCCGCTGCCCGCAACCTGCCTGCCTCCGCCTATCCCCGGTGCCAGCTGTGCGCCGAGAATGAGGGATATGCCGGCCGGGTGAACCACCCTGCCCGGCAGAATCACCGCATTGTCCCCATTACCATCAACGGTTCCCCCTGGTTTTTGCAGTATTCCCCCTATGTGTACTACAATGAGCACTGCATTTGCCTGAACCAGGAGCACACCCCCATGAAGATTGACCGGGCCTGCTTTGCCAAGCTGCTGGACTTTGTGGGCCAGTTCCCCCATTACTTTGTGGGCTCCAATGCTGATCTGCCCATTGTGGGCGGCTCCATCCTGGCCCACGACCACTTCCAGGGCGGCCGGTATACCTTTGCTATGGCCAAGGCCCCCATTGAGACGCCTGTGACCTTCCCTGGCTATGAGGATGTAACGGCGGGCATTGTCAAATGGCCCATGTCGGTGGTGCGCATCACCGCTGCCGATCCCCAGCGGCTTATTGATCTGGCTGACCACATTCTGACCCTGTGGCGGGGGTATACCGATGAGAGCGCCTTTATCTATGCCGAAACCGACGGGGAGCCCCACAACACCATTACCCCCATTGCCCGCCGCCGTGGGGAGGATTATGAGCTGGATCTGGTGCTCCGCAACAACATCACCACCGAAGAGCATCCGCTGGGCGTGTATCATCCCCATGCGGAGCTCCACCACATCAAAAAGGAGAACATCCGCCCGATCGAGGCTATGGGTCTGGCGGTGCTCCCCGCCCGGCTGAAAACAGAGCTGGCTGCTGTGGCGGACAAGCTGGCCTCGGGCAGCGACCTGCGGGAGGACCCCCTTACCGCCGCCCACGCTGACTGGGCGGAGGAGTTCCGGGGCAAATACCAGATTACCGCTGACAATGCCCTGGATCTTGTGTACCAGGAAACCGGCCTGGTCTTTGCCAAGGTGCTGGAGCATGCCGGGGTGTATGCCCGCACTCCCGAGGGCAAAGCCGCCTTCCTGCGGTTTTTGGATACCGTGTAAGTCAAAAGCGCCTGCCGTCCGGCAGGCGCTTTTTTGCTGTGAACCGGGAAGTTTTCCACATTTACCTGTTTGTTTGTGGAAAACTGTCGGGAGATCGGGAAGGGATACCCCTGGACTTGCCGGTAAAAAACAGGTAAAATAGGACAAGCAATTTACCATAAAGGAGAACACCATGGAGAGCATTGTGCACATTCTGGCCCGGGAACTGGGCCAGAAGGAGAGCTATATTCAGAACGTGGTTACGCTCATTGACGAGGGGAACACCATCCCTTTTATTGCCCGTTATCGTAAAGAGCTTCACGGCGCTATGGACGATACCACCCTGCGTACCCTGGCGGATCGCCTGCAATACCTGCGCAACCTGGACAAACGGCGGGAAGAGGTGAAGTCAGCCATTGAAGGGCAGGGGAAGCTGACAGAGGAGCTGTCTGCCGCCATTGACAGCGCCGCTACCCTGGCAGAGGTGGAGGATTTGTACCGCCCCTACAAGCAGAAACGGCGCACCCGGGCCACTGTGGCCAAGGAGAAGGGACTGGAGCCGCTGGCCCTGCTGCTGTTTGCCCAGGCGATGGATGGGCCTGCCCCGGAACAGGCGGCCCAGGATTATATTGACCCTGAAAAGGGCGTGGAGACAGCAGCCGATGCCCTCCAGGGGGCCAACGATATCATTGCCGAGCAGATTTCCGATGACGCCGATATCCGTAAGCTGCTGCGGGAACTGGTGTGGAAAAAGGGATATCTGGTTTCTGCTGCCGCAGACAAGGAACCGGAGGACAGTGTATACCGGCTGTACTATGCCTTCCGTTCCCCTCTGAACCGTCTTCAGGGCCACCAGGTTCTGGCCATCAACCGGGGCGAGCGGGAGGATGTGCTGAAGGTGGGGGTGGAGATGGACCGGGAGAGTGCCCTGGTGCCTGTCCGGCGGCGGGTGCTTCACCCGGGCGCCCCTGCCATGGCCTTTGTGCGTGCCGCCGCTGAGGATGCCTATGACCGGCTGATTTTCCCCTCGGTGGAGCGGGAAATGCGCAATCTGCTGACGGAAAACGCCAACGAGGGGGCCATCAAAATGTTCGGCCTCAATCTGAAACCCCTGCTGCTTCAGCCGCCGGTCAAGGGATTTGTCACCATGGGGCTGGACCCGGGCTACCGCAACGGCTGCAAGGTGGCCGTGGTAGACGACACCGGTAAGGTACTGGACACGGCGGTGGTATACCCCACCTTCAGCGAGAAGAAAAAACGGGAGGCCATTGAAACCCTGTCCGGGCTGATCCGAAAACATGGAGTGGTCCACATTGCCATCGGCAACGGCACCGCCAGCCGGGAGACCGAGCAGATGACGGTGGAGCTGATCAAGGAGCTGGGGGGCAGCGTCAGCTATATGATTGTCAACGAGGCAGGCGCTTCGGTGTATTCCGCTTCCAAATTGGCGGCAGAGGAGTTCCCTGACTTTGATGTGAATCTGCGCAGCGCTGTGTCCATTGCCCGGCGGCTCCAGGACCCCCTGGCAGAGCTGGTGAAGATTGATCCCAAATCCATAGGGGTGGGCCAGTATCAGCACGACATGCCCCAGGCCAGGCTGGACGAAACCCTGGGGGGCGTGGTGGAGGACTGCGTCAACAGGGTAGGGGTGGATCTGAATACCGCTTCCGCCCCGCTGCTGGCCTATGTGGCGGGACTGAACAACACCACCGCCAAAAATATTGTGAAGTACCGGGAGGAAAACGGAGCCTTTACCACCCGGAAACAGGTGCTCAAGGTGCCCAAGCTGGGGCCGAAAGCCTTTGAGCAGTGCGCTGGGTTCCTGCGGGTGCCGGAAAGCAAAAATGTACTGGATCATACCGGCGTCCACCCGGAGAGCTACGACGCCGCCCAAAAGCTGCTGGAGCTGTGCGGCTATACCTTGAAGGATGTGGCGGCGGGGGCCATTGCCCAGCTGGCCGACAGGGTTGCCGCCTACGGCAAAGAAAAGGCGGCGGAGGACTGCGGGGTGGGTCTGCCCACCCTGGAGGACATTGTGAAGGAGCTGAGCAAGCCGGGCCGGGACCCCCGGGACGAATTGCCCAAGCCCATCCTCCGTACCGATGTGATGGAAATGAAGGATTTGAAGCCGGGAATGGAGCTGACAGGCACCGTCCGCAACGTCATTGACTTTGGGGTGTTTGTGGACATTGGCGTCCACCAGGACGGACTGGTACACATCTCTCAGCTATCCAGCCGCCGGGTGCGCCATCCCAGCGAGGTGTGTGCTGTGGGAGATATCGTCACGGTATGGGTGCTGGAGGTAGACGAGAAAAAGAAGCGCATTTCCCTCACCATGAAGCAGCCCAGGGAGGCGGCAGTATGATCCTCAGCTTTGACCAGGTGGGCGATCTGCTGGATCAGCTGGCGGAGAAGTTCCCCGAGGCCTTTTATCAGGAGCTGAACGGGGGAATCTCCCTGCTGCCGGAGGCCAAGCAGGACCCGGCAGAAAAAGGCGCCCTGTACATCATGGGGGAGTATTGCAACGACATGATGGGCAAATACATCAACCTGTACTATGGCTCCTTTGCTGCCCTGGCGGAACAGGAGGCGTGGACGGAAGCCGATTGGGAGGAGGAGCTGTATGCCACCCTGTCCCATGAATTTACCCACCATGTAGAGGGTCTGGCAGGCGAGCGGGGACTGGAAATCAAGGATGCACTGGAGCTGGAGGGATACCGCGGCCCCTGAACGGTGCAATGTGCATAAAAATGGCCTGGAGAAGAAATTGACGTACGCCTGGGGAGAAAGTTGTGGTATAATGGCGGCTGTTGATGGAATCTACAGGAGAAGGGATGGAGTCAGGCAATGGACAGGATCGGGTTTGACAATCAGAAGTATCTGGAGCTTCAGTCGGCACACATCCGGGAGCGGATTGGCCAGTTTGACAATAAGCTTTATCTGGAGTTTGGCGGCAAGCTCTTTGATGATCACCACGCCTCCCGGGTGCTGCCCGGCTTTAAGCCGGACAGCAAGATCCGGATGCTCAAGGAGCTGCGGGATTCGGTAGAGGTGGTCATCGCCATCTGTGCCAATGATATTGAAAAAAATAAGGTGCGGGGAGATCTGGGTATTACCTATGATGTGGATGTGCTGCGGCTCATTGACGCCTTCCGGGGTCAGGGGCTGCTGGTGGGCAGTGTGGTGGTGACGCAATATGCCGGACAGCCTGCCGCCGATGCCTTCCGCCGCCGGATGGAGCAGCTGGGGATGCAGACCTATCTGCACTACCCCATTGCAGGGTATCCCCACAACATTCCTCTGATTGTCAGCGATGAGGGTTACGGCAAAAATGAGTACATTGAGACAACCCGCCCCCTGGTGGTGGTGACTGCCCCCGGACCCGGCAGCGGCAAGATGGCGGTATGCCTGTCCCAGCTGTACCATGAGTACAAACGGGGGATCAAGGCGGGCTATGCCAAGTTTGAGACCTTCCCCATCTGGAATCTGGCCCTCCAGCACCCGGTAAATCTGGCCTATGAGGCGGCAACTGCCGATCTGGGGGACGTGAATATGATTGACCCCTTCCACCTGTCGGCCTACAACGAGACAACCGTCAATTACAACCGGGATGTGGAAATTTTCCCTGTGCTCTCCGCCATGTTTGAAAAGATTATGGGGGAGTGTCCCTATAAGTCTCCCACCGATATGGGGGTGAATATGGCGGGCAAGTGCATTGTGGACGATGAGGCGGTGCAGGCCGCTGCCCGGCAGGAGATTGTCCGCCGGTATTATACTGCCCTGTGCGACCGCCGGATGGGTACGGCGGACAGCGAACTGGTGTACAAGCTGGAGATGATCATGCAGCAGGCCCATGTGGACGTATCCATCCGTCCGGTGGCTGCCGCTGCCGCCCAGGTGGCGGAGGAGACCGGCAAGCCTGCCGGAGCCATTGAACTGCCCAATGGGGAAGTGATAACAGGCAAGACCACCGATCTGATGGGACCCTCTTCCTCCACGCTGCTCAACGCCCTGAAGGCCCTGGCAGGCATTGAGCACCAGCAGCACCTTATCTCCCGGGAAGCCCTGGAGCCGATTCAGATGGTCAAGGTACACCACCTGGGGTCGGTAAACCCCCGGCTCCACTCGGATGAAATCCTCATTGCCCTGGCCATTTCCGCCACCACCAACCCTCTGGCCAAACAGGCTCTGGAGCAGCTGTCCGCCCTGCGGGGGTGTGAGGCCCACTCCACCGTCATTCTCTCTCCGGTGGATTCAGGCACCTACAGCCGCCTGGGCCTTCGGCTGACCTGCGAGCCTCAGTATGAGACCAACAAGCTGTATCACAAATAAAAATGCAAAAAAGGCGCCTGCTGCATGTGCAGCAGGCGCCTTTTTCAAATTGCTTCAGCTTGCCAGTGCTTCCTCCGGAATGGAGAAGTCGGCCACATTGTCAAAGTTGGAGCAGTCCATGGTCAAGACCACTCTGTCTACCGTCATCATGCCGCTCATGTCGGCGCCCCCAGCTGCAGCTTCCAGGGCTTTTTTCATGATGGACTGCATCATCTTGGTCATATCCATGTAGTAGCGCACCGGATAGCCGCTCTGCTGATCCACCCATACGGTAATCTGGAGATCTCCCAGATCGCTGTACAGGTCGGACAGGTTCAGACTGCCTCCAAGGCTGGATTCCAGATTATTGGTGGCGCCGCTGGCCGCCATGACTTCCTCCAGGGCATCTCCCGTAACGATGCCGGTATACTTGTTGGCGGCAGAGCCGTTAATCTCCTCCGTACCTACCATGGCATACTGGCTGCCGCTTTCCAGGTACAGGTTCATACTCTCCTGGGCATCGTACTGCTGGAGGTATCCCATGTCTACCGTATCGCTGATCCAGCTGTTGCCGTCATACAGATACATGGTGTAATTGTCTCCGTCCATGGCGGCATAGAGGCTCATGGAGGTGGAGCCGTAGGAGCCCATGTCCATGGTCATATCTGCCTTCAACTTCAAGGGGTCATTGAAGCAGGACATGGTCATAAGGGTATCGGTTTCCACCTTTTGCCCCATGACGCTCATGTCCATTTCCATCACCATGGTGGCGTCCATGCTCTTCAGGGCGTTCATTTTCTCTGTGGCAGCCTGGATATCGGCGGTGGCATCTTTGGTGCTGCCTCCGCCGCAGGCGGCCAGGGTCACCATCAGCATGCCGGACAGGACGCCGGCAGCCAGTCGTTTGGATTGCTTCATAACAGTACCTCCTTTTGATGTTGAGCCTGCATGAATGGGAACGGTGCAGGGAACGCCAGGGGGAAAAGGGACCCGGCCGCAAGTGGCCGGGTCCCCTTGCGGGTTGCCTTAATTGGATTCTTCCTGCATGGCTTTGGCAGCCTCGATGGCCTTCTCCTGGGCGGCAGGGGGGGCATCCTCATAGCGCACGAAGTGGAAGGTAAAGGAGCCGCGGCCCTGGGTCATGGAGCGCAGGTCGATGGCGTAGCGGCCCATCTCGGCCATAGGCACCTCGGCCTCCACCACCTGATTGCCCTCGCCGTCAGGGTTCATGCCCATGATGCGGCCCCGGCGCTTGTTCAGATCGCCGATGACGTCACCCATGTAGCTGTCGGGAATGGTCACCTTGAGCGCGCCGATGGGCTCCAGCGGAACCGGGCTGGCCTGGGGCATACCGGCCTTGTAGGCCAGCTGAACGGCGGTCTTGAAGGCCATTTCGGAGGAGTCTACCGGATGATAGGAGCCATCGTACAGGGTGGCTTTCAGGTAAACTACAGGATAGCCCGCCAGTACGCCGTGTACCACAGCCTCCCGCAGACCCTTTTCCACGGCGGGGAAGTAGTTCTTGGGAACGGCGCCGCCTACCACCTCTTCGCAGAACTGGAGTTCCTCGGTATCGCCCGGCTCAAAGCGCATCCATACGTCGCCAAACTGACCATGACCGCCGGTCTGCTTCTTGTGGCGGCCCTGGACCTCCACCTTCTTGCGGATCTTCTCCCGGTAGGCCACACGAGGCTCAGACAGCTCGGCGTCCACACCAAAGCGGCTCTTCAGCCGGGAGAGGATCACGTCCATCTGCATATCGCCGGTGCCGGACACCACCATCTGATGGGTCTCGGCGTTGTTCACCCAGTTGAAGGTCATGTCCTCTTCGTTGAGGCGGATCAGACCGGCGGCAATTTTGTCCTCCTGACCCTTGGTCTTGGGGGTGATGGCCACGGAGTAGCAGGGCTCGGGGAAGGGGATGGCCTCCATCTTGACCACCTTGCGGGGATCGGACAGGGTATCGCCCGTTTTGACCTTTTCCATCTTGCCGATGGCGCCGATATCGCCGCACTCCAGCTCCTTGACCTCCTCGGCCTTCTTGCCCTTCATCACATACAGGCGGCCCAGCTTTTCGGTGGCGCCGGTGCGGGCGTTGACCATCTGCATATCGGGCTTCAGGTTGCCGGAGAGCACCTTGACATAGGAGTACTTGCCGTACTGGTCGGACACGGTTTTCCACACCAGGGCGCAGGGAAGCGCGCCGGGAGAGGCCACAAATTCGTCCAGATCCCCCTTCTCATTTTCTCCCATCAGGGGACGGCCCTCCATGGGGGAGGGGAGAAGCTCCACAATGATGTCCAGCAGCATACGGGTACCCAGGCCGGTCACGGCAGAGCCGCACACTACGGGGAAGAGGGACAGGTCCTTGACGCCCTGGCGCAGGCCCTGGATCATCTCGGCATAGGTGAAGTCCTCGCCGGAGAAGTATTTGTCCATCAGCTCCTCGCTGGTTTCCGCCACAGACTCTTTCAGGGCGTCGTACAGCTCATCCAGCACAGGCAGCTTGTCCTCGGGTACGTCGATTTCCACACGCTCCCCCTTGGGGCCGGCCTCAAAGGCACGCTTGTGGAGCACGTCAATAAAGCCGATAACTTTCTTGTCGGCGTCCCAGATGGGGGCCACCGCAGGGGCAATGTTCTTGCCAAAGCGCTCCCGCAGGGTGGCAAAGGCGGCGTTATAGTCGGCATTGTCCTCGTCAGTCTTGGAGATGTAGAGCAGCCGGGGGAGCTGGCGCTGCTGGCACAGCTTCCAGGCCTTTTCAGCGCCTACGCTCATGCCTGCCTTGGCGGAGCACACGATGATGGCGGCGTCGGATACCTGGAGGGCTTCGATGGCCTCGCCGGTGAAGTCAAAGTAACCGGGGGTGTCCAGCACATTGATTTTACAGCCGTTGTATTCAATGGGAGCCACGGCGGTGGAGATGGAAATCTGACGGCGGGTCTCCTCGGGATCGTAATCACAAACGGTGTTTCCGTCGGCAGGGTTGCCCAGCCGGGGGGTGCCACCGGTCAAATACAGCATACTTTCCGCCAGGGAGGTCTTTCCGTTGCCACCGTGTCCCAGCAGACATACGTTGCGGATATTTTGTACGGAATAGCTCATAATCTTGTTTCCTCTCCTTACATTTGGAATCGCGAACCGCAGCAGTGGGGCTGCTGTTGTCCATTATACATGAAACAACTGTCACTTACAACACAAACTTTAGAAAAATAGCGCAAACCGGCCGGTTACGACAACAGGCCCGCACCAGAAATTGTCTCTGATGCGGGCCTGTTGGGTTTGCTAAGACAGAATGTCCCCCCCATCCAGGGGGACAGTATAGGTGGTACAGCTGGCGGTACCGTCAGGGCCGGACGTTAACTGCTCCAGCTGGCACAGCCAGCCGGTGCCTTCGGCATTCAGCCCCACACAGCGCAGGGTGGAGGTGGTGCCGTCGGCGGCGGTGGGGCCGGTGATGGTGCCGTCCTCCGCCGGTTCCACGGTCTGCATATCCCACCCAAGCCAGGTACCCAGCTTGTACAGGGCATCCTGCCGGGTCAGCCCGACCGAAGCCGGCGCAATGCCCTGTATCTGGGCATGAACTGGGGAAGTGCTCTGGGGTGCCGGTTCTGCGGTGCTGTCCGGCGCCACCAGATACAGGTCGGGCGTTGCAGAACGGTCTGCGCCGGCAGCTGCGCTTTCGCTTTTGGGGTATGGAGTAGCGGGCGGTTGCGCCTGTGCAGCTTCCTCCTGTCCCACAGCGGGGGCGGTCAGATCTCCGCTGTCGGCGATGTGGGGCGCAGCCCTTTCCGCTGCCGTCTCAGGCTGGGTGGCCTGGGTCTGCTGCGGCGCGGCGGTCTGGGTCTGTATGTTGGCCCCGGGCTGTGCCACGCTGTCGGTATATTTGCCCTGGCGCCATTGTCCCAGTGCGGTGGAGCCAATCACCACCAGTACCGCCACCGCTGCCAGAGAGGCCAGCGAGCGCCACTGCCACCGGCGTTTTTTGGACTGGAAGGGGGTGATCTTTTGTTCCCGGATGCGGTTCATCACATTGGCAGTCAGATCTGCCGGGGGCTGGGCCGCCAGCAGGGGCAGTTCCACATGGAGCTGTTCCAGGTCGGCGGCAAGGGTCCGGCACGCCGGACATACCGACAGATGATCCTCCAGCCGGGCAGATTCCTCCCCGCTCAAGGGGCCGTCTATCCGGGCGCTGATCAGCTCCAGCGCCTCTTCACAATGCAGCATGTCGTTCCCTCCTCTCATTCATTGCTGTTCTTTGGACGAGGGGGACCCGAAAAAGTTCCCTTGTTTCTGCAAATAGTTGCGCAGGGCCAGACGGGCTCGGGCAATGCGGGATTTGACGGTACCCTCCTCCAACCCCAGCACCTGGGCAATTTCGCTGTAGGACAGCCCCTCCAGCTCCCGCAGAATGAGCACCCGCCGGTGGTCGGGGGAGAGGGTGTTCAGGCCTGCCCGCAGGGTTTCCTGCCGCTCCCGGCGCTCGGCCTCCTGATGAGGACAGAACCGCTCGTCAGGCAGCTGAGCCTGCCGCCCCTCTTCCTCATCATCCAGTGACAAGGTAAGAGAAAGGGCGTTCCGCCGCTTTTCCCGCCGGAGAAAGTCAATGCAGACGTTGCTGGTCAGGCGGTAGAGCCAGGTGGCAAAGGAGCTGTCCCCCTGGAATTTGCCCAGACCTTTCCAGGCGTTGAGAAAGGCCTCCTGGCACAGCTCGGCTGCATCCTCCGGGTTGCCTGTCATCCGCAGGGCCAGGTTGTAAATCCGCCCCTGGTTTTCCTCCACCAGGACGGCAAAGGCATCCTGATCCCCCTGTCTGGCCCGCTGTACCAGCTCCCATTCCGGTTTCATACCGTTCTCACCGCCTTTCTGTGAAAAACTTGGCCTATTATGGATCGGGACGATCAGACAAGTCCCGTTTGATGCCTGCCGTCACCCGGTAAATATCCTCCAGGGTGGATACATGGCTGATCTGTTCCTTGTAATACCCGGCGTAGGGTACCCCTTTCAGATACCAGGCGTAATGCTTCCGGGCCTCCAGACAGGCCACGTGCTCTCCCTTCTGAAGGGCGGACAGCTCAAATTGCCGCACTGCCGTATCACACCGCTGGGCCAGCGGGGGCAGAGGGGGAATGTCCCGGCCCTCCAAAGCGGCCCTGGCCCGCTGGAAGAGCCAGGGGTTGCCAAAGCAGCCCCGGCCGATCATGGCCATATCGGCGCCGGTATACTTGAGAATGCGCACCGCATCCTGCGGCTCAAACACATCCCCGTTGGCTATCACCGGGATGGACACCGCCTCTTTGACGGCACGGATATAGTCCCAGTTGGCGGTGCCTGAATACATCTGCACCCTGGTACGGCCATGAACTGCCACAGCCGCCACCCCGGCCTGCTCCATGGCCCTGGCAAATTCCACACAGTTGATGGAACCCTTGCCCCAGCCCAGCCGGAATTTTACAGTCACTGGGCGTCCCTCAGCCCCCCGGATAACTGCCTCAGCCACTTTAACCGCCAGGTCGGGCTGTCTCATCAGCCCGGAGCCGTCCCCGGAATTGGCCACCTTAGGCACGGGACAGCCCATATTGATGTCGATGATATCTGCCCCGGAGCGCTGAGCGGCAATGCCTGCGGCCTGCTCCATACAGGCGGGATCACTGCCGAAAATCTGCACCGCTGCCGGATGCTCTCCCTCTCCCAGCTGGAGCAGCGGCACCGACTTTTTATCCTGATAGCATAGGGCTTTGGCGCTTACCATTTCGGTGATGGTATAGCCTGCCCCCAGCTCCCGGCAGATGGTGCGGAAGCCCAGGTCGGTTACTCCGGCCATAGGTGCCAAAGCCAACGTGGAATTTATGGTAATATTGCCAATTTTCACAGTGTCCCCCAATGTGTTATAAAAAATAGTATAGCAGGGGTATCATACCACAGGACAGGAAAATGGGCAAGGTTGTTTCCCTGTCAGAGCCCCCAGCCAGAAAAAAGGAGATTGTAATGATGGACAAATATGTATGCGATATCTGCGGCTACATCTACGACCCTGCCGAGGGTGACCCCGACAATGGCGTGGCAGCGGGAACCCCCTGGGAGCAGGTGCCTGACAGCTGGGTCTGCCCCCTGTGCGGCGTGGGCAAGGACCAGTTCTCCAAACAGTAAGTATTTTGGATAAAAATCCGCTCTGTGCATGGAAAAAACGTGCCGGAGCGGATTTTTTTCATGGGTATTCCCCATTGACAGAGCGTGCGGAGGGCCTATATAATGGCCCTGACAATTCCCACAAAAAAAGGCTGGGAAGGAGGGCTTTGTTTGGAACAGTTGATTGCCCCGCTGGTGGGGGACGCCTCTCCGGTGACGGTTATCGGTCTGTGTAAGAACGCCGGAAAGACCACCGCCATGCGGCGGCTGATGGCGGAACTGGAGGGGGAGCGGCTGGCCCTGACCTCAGTGGGACGGGACGGGGAGCGTACTGACCTGGTGACAGGGACGGATAAGCCGGATCTGTATCTGAAAACTGGAGATCTGTTTGCCACGGCCCGGGGAATGCTGTCTCTATGCGACGCCACCCTGGAGGTGGTGGAACTTACCGACGTGATGACACCCCTGGGGCCGGTGGCCATCTTCCGCACGCTGTCCGACGGCTATGTGCAGCTGGCCGGGCCGTCTGCCGCCGGACAGCTGGCCCCGCTGACCACCCGGTTTATGGAGCTGGGCGCCCAGCGGGTGCTCATTGACGGGGCGGCAGGCCGCAAATCCCTGGCAGGAGCCGGGGTGGAGGGGGTGGCGCTGCTGTGTACCGGGGCCTCCCTGGACCGGGACATGAACCTGGTGGTGGCGGAGACGGCCCACACCTGCTGGCTCTTCCAGCGCAGGCAGCCGGAACACCCCGGGCTGCGGCAGGCGCTGGAGGGCGTGACAGAGCGGTTTGCCCTCTTTACCCTGGAAGGGGAGCCGGTGGAGCTGCCCCTGGAGCCGGGGGGAAGCCCCAAGTGGAACAGGCTGCCCCGAAAACCGCTGGCAGTCTGGGCGGCGGGGGGGATTACCGATCCGCTGCTGAATACCCTGGCCCGACGGGGGGCGCCCACCACACTCGTGACCCAGGATGCCACCCATGTGCTGGCAGGGCGGAATGCCCTGGAGCTGTTGTTACGCAATGGGGGAGTGCTTCAGGTACGCCGGGAACTGACCCTTGCCGCAGTTGCGGCAAACCCCTGGTCGGCTTATGGCTGGCACTTTGAACCGGATGCATTTCTATCTGCCCTCCGCCAGGCCATTGACCTG
>CALWOK010000015.1 GCA_944383125.1 uncultured Flavonifractor sp. | reverse complement strand
GCCAGAATGGGAATGCCGGGGGGATAGCACATGACAAACTCGCTGCACACCTGGCCCACACTGTCCTCCAGAGGGACGCTGCGCTTGTCGGCATAAAAGGCGTCCTGGGGACTGATGACCACCTCGGGGTCGATGTACTCCTGATTCATCAGGCCGGAGGGGTCGGTCTGGTACCGGCGGCGGATTTCCGCCAAGGCGCTCACCAGCCGTTCCAGCTCCTGGTACCGGTCCCCGATGGACAGATAGGCCAGAATATTGCCGATGTCGCCGAACTCAATCTGGATGTCATACTCATCCCGCAGCAGGTCGTACACCTCGATCCCGGCCAGACCGATATCACGGGTATGGATGCTCAGTTTGGTGGGGTCAAAATCAAAGATGGAGTCCCCGTTGACCAGCTCCCGCCCAAAGGCGTAATAGCCGCCGATGGCGTTGATCTCCTCCCAGGCATATTCCGCCATGTCCGAAACCTTTTGAAAAACCTGCTTTCCCCGCAGGGCCAGATTGCGGCGGCTGATATCCAGGCTGGACATGAGCAGATAGCTGCCCGAGGTGGTCTGGGTCAGGTTGATGATCTTGCGCACATGGCCCTCGTGGAGGTTGGGGCCGGTGAGCAGAAGGGAGGACTGGGTCAGGCTGCCGCCGCTTTTGTGCATGGAGACGGCTGCCATATCGGCGCCTGCCGCCATAGCGGACACCGGCATGTGTTCTCCGAAATAGAAGTGGGTGCCGTGGGCCTCGTCTGCCAGACAGTACATGCCGGCGTCGTGTGCCATCTTCACAATGGCCCGCAGGTCGCTGCAAATGCCGTAATAGGTGGGGTTGTTCACCAGCACCGCCACAGCGTCCGGGTGTTCCGCAATGGCCCGGGCCACCTGCTCCCGCTTCATACCCAGAGAGATGCCCAGCCGGTGGTCCACCTCCGGATTGACATAGACGGGAATGGCGCCGCACAGCACCAGGGCATTGATGACGCTGCGGTGGACGTTGCGGGGGAGGATAATCTTATCCCCCCGTTTGCAGGTGGACAGCACCATGCTCTGCACCGAGCTGGTGGTACCGCCCACCATGAGAAAGGCCTGGGCGGCCCCAAAGGCGTCGGCGGCCAGCTCCTCTGCCTGCCGGATGACCGAAATGGGGTGACACAGGTTGTCCAGGGGTTTCATGCTGTTGACATCAATGCTGACGCACTGTTCTCCCAGGAAGGCCGTCAGTTCCGGATTGCCCCGGCCCCGCTTGTGGCCGGGTACATCAAAGGGGACCACCCGCATCTGCCGAAAAGTTTGGAGGGCCTCATAGATAGGGGCCTTGTTCTGATCCAATCTGTTCTCTGTTTTCATCCACCAGCACCTCGTATCGGGGTTTTTGCGTAACAAAAAAACGCAAGCTGCATCACACAGCTTGCGATCAAATCAATCCTACAGATTCCCCTTCTTCCGACAAAAACCGCCCCTACAGCGCAGAACGAGGACAGGGGGAGGGCAGGAAAAGGGATGGGGAATGGGTATGGTACACAGAGTCTATATAGCAAACAATACTTTTACTACTCTTTTATTGACCGTTTCACAAGTCTGCGCCGTGACGCATTTCGGTTATAAAGGAACCAACTTATAAAATTTGAGCTTTTAACTCCATCAATAAGGCGGTAAACCGCCAATCGGCAGTGGACCCGGCTGTCCGTATGGCCTTGACTCCCAAAGGAGTGGTCCCAGTATTCTTCGCCAGAACAGTCTGTGCGGATTATGTTGTACTATATCATACTCCCATGCCCCTGTCAATGGGTGGGGGAAAATTCAAAGGCCTGCCGCAGGTTCTGCGGCAGGCCAATGGATCAGTTCAAAAAGTCCTTCAGCTTCTTGGAGCGGGAAGGGTGGCGCCTCGTCGTCACGGGCTGCGCATCTCTCGCCTCCGCCGGAGGGCGAAGGCTCCCTCGCTCCGCCGCTCCTCCTCTCCCCACAGGACCCGCTTGCACTGGGCTCCTGCGGGGACCCCGAAACTGCGCCCGGGCTTCATAGAGACCGAAGAAAGCCGCTTAATTCAAAAAGTCCTTCAGCTTCTTGGAGCGGGAAGGGTGGCGCAGTTTCCGCAGGGCCTTGGCCTCAATCTGGCGGATACGCTCCCGGGTGACGTTAAACTCCTTGCCCACTTCCTCCAGGGTGCGGGTGCGGCCGTCCTCAATGCCGAAGCGCAGCTTGAGCACCTTTTCCTCCCGTTCGGTCAGGGTACCCAGGACGGAAACCAGCTGCTCCTTCAGCAGGGTGAAGGAGGCGGCCTCAGAGGGCTCAGAGGCATCCTCGTCGGGGATAAAGTCGCCCAGGTGGGAGTCCTCCTCCTCGCCGATGGGGGTTTCCAGGGAGACAGGCTCCTGCGCAATCTTCAGAATCTCCCGTACCTTGTCCACCGGCATGTTCATCTCCTCGGCAATCTCCTCGGGGCTGGGGTCGTGGCCCAGCTCCTGGAGGAGCTGACGGGAAACCCGGATGACCTTGTTGATGGTCTCCACCATATGGACGGGGATGCGGATGGTGCGGGCCTGGTCGGCAATGGCCCGGGTGATGGCCTGCCGGATCCACCAGGTGGCATAGGTGGAGAACTTATAGCCCTTGGTATAGTCAAACTTCTCCACCGCTTTGATGAGGCCCAGATTGCCCTCCTGAATCAGATCCAGGAAGAGCATCCCCCGGCCCACATACCGTTTTGCAATGGACACCACCAGACGGAGGTTGGCCTCGGCCAGACGCTGTTTGGCGGCTTCGCCCCGGCGCACCAGGCGGCGCAGCTGCTTCATGTCCTCCTCGGGCAGGGTCATGCTGCCGTCGGCCTCCAGCTCCGCCAGCTGCTCCTTGGCGGCGTCTCCCGCCCCCATGTCCTGGGCCAGCTGCACCTCTTCGTCGGGGGTGAGCAGATTGACCTTGCCGATTTCCTTCAGATACATACGCACCGGATCGTCAATGCCGAAGGAGTCCACCAGGGTATTGGGGTCTACCATCTCCTCCTCGGGCAGCTCTTCAATCTCGTTCAGCTCATCCAGAGGGGGCATGATGTCGTCGGCCAGCTCGGGCAGATAATCGTCTCCCACGGTATCAATGCCCAGGTTTTCCAGGGTGTCATAGATCTTGTCCATCTGCTCGCTGCCAAGATCCATGTTTTCCAGCACGTCCATCAGTTCGCTGGAGGAGAGTTTGCCGTTTTTCTTGCCTCGCTCAATGAGTTCGGCCAGCTTTTCGGCGCCCTGGACGCCCTCCACCACCTTCATGACCTCGATCTTGCCCTGCTCCATCTTTTTGACGTTTTCCCGGGCCAGCTTGGCCTGATCCTCCAGGGTGAGGGTAAGTTCCTTCTTGCCGGTGGTCTTCTTTTCACTCATGTGGTTATCCTCCATACGATTTTTTCTCTCTGAATTGATCCCGGGCAGCCATAAGCGGGTCCTGCCCGGCGCCGTCCCGTTTGGCGGCTTCCGTTGCGATGATTGCTAAGTAGTCCTTGAGGGCCTGTCCCAGATGGGACATGGATTGGGGCTGTTCCAGAATCCCGGCCACATGGCTCATTTCCTCCGGAGTCAGTGTACCGGACAAGGCACCCAGCTGAAGGCTGAGCCCCTGGCTGTGCCGCTGCCGGAGCAGCACATAGAGCCTGGCCAGCAGGGGAGAAGAAAAGGATTCCGGCCCCAAGGCGGCGGTCTGCTCCAGCAGGGAGGGCTCCAGCATGATCAGCCGGATGACCCCCTCCTCCGCCTTGGCGGAGCGGATATTTTCATAGCGCAGCTCTCTGGATTTGGGCTGCTGGCTGATGGCGGGGGTGAGGTCCCGGCGCTCCTGGGCTTTTTTGGCCTTCCAGGCCCTGTCTTTGCGGTAACGTGCCACCTCCTGGGCCATGGACTGACCGGAGATGCCTGCGGCGGCAGCGGCTTTGTTGCCGTAAATTTCCCGCTCAATGGGGCTTTGCAGGGAGGCAATGGTGGCCACTGCCTCCTTTAAATAGGCCAGACGGCCCTCTTCACTGGACAGGTTGTGGCGGGCTTGCAGGCTGTCCAGCCGGTAGTCATTCTGTCCGGCGCTGCCGTTGAGACACTTTTCAAAGGCGGCAGGGCCGAAGCGTTTGATAAAATCATCCGGGTCCTGCTTGACAGGCTTGCCTTCGCTGTCCAGAGCGGTGGGCAGCTGAAGTACCCGGACGGTCAGATCGGCGTTTTTCAGGATGTTGAGCACCCGGTCGGTGGACTGCTTGCCGGCGGCGTCGTTGTCGTAGCACAGCACCAGTTCTTTGGTATACCGGGCCAGAATGCGGACGTGTTCCTCGGTCAGGGCGGTACCCATGGTGGCCACCACGTTGTCAAAACCGGCCTGATGGAGGGTGATCACGTCAATGTTGCCCTCCACCAGAATCAAATTGGAGCGCTTGGTATTTTTGGCCAGGTTCAGGGCGTAAATCAGACGGCTTTTTTTGAAGAGCATGGTGTCGGGGCTGTTGAGGTACTTGGCCCCCTCTTCTCCCGGCAGGATACGGCTGGTAAAGCCCACCACATCGCCCCGCACATCGATGACGGGGAGCATGAGCCTGGCCCGGAATTTGTCATAAATACTCCCGGTTTTTCCCGCCACTGCCAGGCCGGCGTCCATCAGTTCCTGCTTGGTATAGCCCTGCTCCGTCATGGCTTTGGTGAGGGCATCCCACTGGTCCGGGGCGGCGCCCAGCCCGAACCGGGTGGCAAAGCGGGGGGAGATCTGCCGCTGGGCCAGATATTCCTGAACCCGCTGCCCGCCCGGTTCCTTCAGATAGCTGTGATAGAACCGGGCGGCCTCCCGGCACAGCGCCAGTAGCCGGGTGCGCTTTTGCCGGTAGGCTTCATTTTCCCCGGTTTCAGGCACCTCCAGCCCCTCCCGTTTGGCCAGCAGCTTGACCGCATCCAGATAGGGCAGGTTTTCCATCTCCATCAGAAAGGAGATGACGCCCCCCCCTTTGCCGCAGCCGAAGCACTTGTAAATCTGGCGGTCAGGGACCACATGGAAGGAGGGGGTTTTCTCGTTATGAAAGGGGCAGCAGCCCCACAGGCTCCCCCCCTTGGGGGTCAGGTGGACATAGCTGCCCACGATATCGGCAAGGTCGCTCCGGGCCACCAGCTCGTCAATAAATTGTTCCGGGATAGCCTAGACCGTCCTCCTTCCGACTATGTTTTCCAATCAATTCCATACTTATACCGGGGGGGCAGGGCTATTTGACGCTCAACGACCGGGGGATAAAGGCGTTGGCAAACTGCTCCACGGCGTATTTGTCGGTCATACCTGAGATATAGTCGCACACGGCCCGTTCCACTCCTTCCTCTACCCGGATATCCTGGTACTCCGGGGGCAGCTTGTCCGGGTCTTTTGTGTAAAACTCAAACAGGCGGCGGATCACGTCCTGGGCCTTGCCCTCCTCGCCCTTGGCAATGGGGTTGTGGTAGACCGAGTCAAACATAAAGGTGCGCAGCTGGTCCATGGCCTCCCGGCAGGCGGGGGACTGGACAATCTCATTCTTTCCGGCGCTCTGGGTGATGATATCCACCGTCAGGGTATTGATCCGGTCGGTGCTGGTAAAGCCAAGGACCTGGGAGACCGACAGGGGGATATCCATCGGATAGATGATTTTCCCCCGCATGGCATCGTCGATGTCATGGTTGATATAGGCAATCTTATCGGCCAGCCGCAGCAGACGGCCTTCCAGGGTTTCCGCCTGGTCGGGTCCGGTGTGGCACAGGATGCCCCGGCGCACCTCATAGGTCAGGTTCAGCCCTTCGCCTTCCTTTTCCAGCCGGTCCACCACCCGCAGGGACTGCTGGTTATGGGCAAACCCGCCGGGCATGATTTCATTGAGCACCCGCTCTCCCGCATGTCCAAAGGGGGTGTGGCCCAGATCATGACCGTAGGCCGCCGCCTCTGCCAGATCTTCGTTGGGGTGAAGCCCCCGGGCGATGGTGCGGGCAATGCGGCTGACCTCAATGGTGTGGGTCATCCGGGTGCGGTAATGATCCCCCTCCGGCTCCAGAAAGACCTGGGTTTTGTGCTTGAGCCGCCGGAAGGCTTTGGAGTGGATG
>CALWOK010000014.1 GCA_944383125.1 uncultured Flavonifractor sp. | reverse complement strand
AGCTGATTGTGATCTGTGATGAGGTTGGCTGCGGTGTGGTACCCATGGACCCGGCCCAGCGTACCTGGCGGGAGCAGGTGGGACGGCTGTGCTGCCGTCTGGCGGCCCGGGCAGAGCGGGTGGAGCGTATTTTCTGCGGGCTGCCCATGGTACTGAAGGGGGACAAGGCATGGAATTGATTTTCATCCGGCATGGTACCACCCAGGGCAATCTGGAGAAACGGTTTATCGGTACCCTGGACGTACCCCTGGCCCCCCAGGGGGAGGAATTGGCCCGGGCGGTTGGGCCCACGCTGCCCCAGGTGGAGCACATCTACCGCAGTCCCTTAACCCGCTGCCTTCAGACTGCCATGCTGCTGTGGCCCGGGGTGGAGATGACCGCCATTGAAGGTCTGCGGGAAACTGATTTCGGCCCTTTTGAGGGGAAAAACCATGAGGAATTGCAGGATGATCCCCTGTACCAGGCCTGGATTGGTCAGTCTGACCAGCTGAATTTTGCCGCCATGCCGGTGGGAGAGAGCGCCCAGCAGGTGGTGGAGCGGGTTTCTGGCGCACTGGAGCAGCTGACGGCAGACGCCGCTGCCCATGGCTACCAGAGGGTAGGCGTGGTGTCCCACGGCGGTACCATGATGGGTCTGCTGAGCAAATATGGCCGCCCAACCCGGGACTATTACGGCTGGATGTGCCCCAACTGCGGAGGCTTTCGGATGGAACTGAACCAGGACACCCTGGAGCTGACCGTATTGGAGGAATACAAGGGATGAACTGGTGGACAAGTCATCTGCTGGCCCTGCTGATTGGTTTTTGCCTGGACTTGCTGCTGGGGGACCCCCACTGGGCGCCCCATCCGGTGCGGGCCATTGGAGCCCTGATTGCAGGATTGGAGAAAGGGCTGCGCAAGTGTTTCCCCAAATCCCCCGGCGGAGAGCTGGTGGGCGGAGGAGTGCTGGTGCTCCTGACGCTGGTTATCCCCACTGGGTTGACGGTCCTGCTGTTGTGGGGCTGCTGGCTGTGGAATCCATGGGTAGCCCTGGGGGTGGAGAGTGTGCTGTGTTATCAGCTGCTGGCCACCAAGGCCCTGGGAGATGAGAGCGGCAAGGTGTACCAGGCCCTGAAACATGGCACCCTGGACCAGGCCAGACAGGCGGTATCCATGATTGTGGGCCGGGATACCCAGTGTCTGGACCAGTCCGGTGTGGCCAAGGCAGCGGTGGAGATGGTGGCGGAAAATGCCTCCGACGGTGTCATTGCCCCGCTGATCTTTATGGCGGTTGGTGGAGCACCTCTGGGCATGTTTTACAAAGCAGCCAACACCATGGACTCCATGGTAGGTTATAAAAATGACCGCTATCTCTATTTCGGCCGGGCAGCGGCCAAATGGGATGATGTGCTCAACTTCCTGCCTGCCCGTATTGCCGGGGTACTCATGTGCCTGGGGAGCGTGGCGGCAGGTTATGACGGAAAAAACGCCTGGCGGATTTTCCGGCGGGACCGGAAAAACCATAAATCCCCCAATTCCGCCCACACGGAATCGGCCTGTGCCGGAGCCCTTCAGCTCCAGCTGGCGGGGCCGAACTACTATTTTGGCAAGCTGGTGGAAAAGCCCACCATTGGGGATGATCAGCGGCCGGTGGAGCTGCTGGACATCCTGCGGGCCAACCGGATTTTATATGCCACTGCATTTCTGGCCCTGCTGCTGTTCTGCGGGGTACCCCTGCTGATTTTGCTGTTCCCGTAACAGGTCTGTTATCCTCCATGCAAAGGAGAATTGCTATGCCACTGTATACCCACGGCGGGGATGTGCTCACCGCCTGCACTGCCTACGGCGGGGAGGTGCTGGACTACTCCGCCAACCTGAATCCTTTGGGGATGCCGCCGGAGGTGAGCCAGGCGGCGGCGCAGGCTGCCATGGAGGCTGTCCACTACCCTGACCCTCTGTGCCGGAAGCTGCGGCAGGCCATCGCCTGCCATGATGGAGTGGAGCTGGAGCAGATTGTGTGCGGCAACGGGGCTGCCGACCTGATTTTCCGCTTAGCCTTTGCCCTTCGTCCCAAAAGGGCGCTGGTAACGGCCCCCACCTTTTCCGAGTATGAGCAGGCCCTGACCAGTGTGGGCTGTCAGGTGGAGCACTACAGGTTAAGCCAGGCAAAGGATTTTGATCTGGATGAGGGAATGTTAGAGGCCATCCGGCCTGGTATCGGCCTGGTCTTTCTCTGTACCCCCAACAATCCCACCGGGCGGCTGATTCCACAGGCGCTGCTGCTGACGGCGGCAGAGCGGTGCCGGACGGTGGGGGCCATTCTGGTGGTGGATGAGTGTTTTCTTCCCCTGGCGGGGGGCGGTCCTGGCCTGGCGCCCTGGCTGGAGCAGTACCCCAATCTGCTGCTGCTGCGGGCCTTTACCAAAAGCTACGCCATGGCGGGATTGCGGCTGGGCTACTGTCTGACGGCAAACCAGGATCTGCGGGAGCGGATAGAGGCCATTGCCCAGCCCTGGAGCGTGTCCTCTCCGGCTCAGGCAGCGGGGACAGCCGCATTGACCCAATGTCCCCACTGGCCAGAACAGGCCAGAGCTCTGGTGGAACGGGAGCGGCCGGTGCTGGCGGCAGGGCTGGAGGGGCATGGCTGTACGGTCATACCCAGCCATGCCAATTATCTGCTCTTTCGTCTGGCGGGGGTCAACGACCTGAAGGAACGGCTGTTGGAGCGGGGGGTGCTCATCCGCTCCTGCGGCAATTATGACGGCCTGGGGCCTGACTGGTACCGGGTATGTGTGAAAACGGCAGAAGAAAACAAGCGGCTGCTGACCGCTATGGGTGAGGTGTGGGCATGGCCAAGGCAATTATGATTCAGGGAACCGCCTCCAATGCGGGCAAGTCCCTGCTGGCAGCGGGGCTGTGCCGGATTTTCCGGCAGGATGGCTATCGGGTGGCGCCCTTCAAATCCCAGAATATGGCCCTCAATTCCGCCATTACTCCGGACGGACTGGAGATGGGGCGGGCGCAGGTCATGCAGGCCGAGGCGGCAGGGGTGGCCCCCGACGCCCGGATGAATCCCATCCTGCTCAAGCCCACCAGCAACGTAGGCTCTCAGGTCATTGTCAATGGAGTTCCCCGGGGTACCATGCCGGCAGGGGAATACTTCCACTACCGCAAAGGTCTCATCCCGGAGGTTATGGCAGCCTATGAATCCCTGTCGGCGGACTATGATATCATCGTGATTGAGGGGGCGGGCAGCCCGGCGGAGATCAACCTGAAGCAAGACGATATCGTCAATATGGGTATGGCGAAGCGGGCCAAAGCTCCCGTGCTGCTGTGCGGCGATATTGACCGAGGGGGTGTGTTCGCCTCCCTCTACGGAACGGTAAAGCTGCTGGAGCCTGACGAACAGGCCCTCATCAAAGGCTTGGTGATCAACAAATTCCGGGGAGATGTGGAAATTCTCCGCCCCGGCCTGGGCCAGCTGGAGGAGCTGACCGGAAAGCCGGTGCTGGGTGTGGTGCCCATGCTGGAGGTGGACGTGGATGACGAGGATTCTCTGTCCAGCCGCCTGTCCAAGCATGGAAAGGTGGGTCTGGTGGACATTGCGGTGATCCGGCTGCCCCGCCTGTCCAACTTTACCGACTTCAATCCCCTGGAGCGGATGGAGGAAGTAACCCTCCGGTATGTGGGCAGCGTCAGAGAGCTGGGCCATCCCGACCTGGTCATCCTGCCCGGCACCAAAAACACCATGGACGATCTGCGGTGGCTGCGGCAGAGCGGTCTGGAGGGGGCCATTTTGAAGCACGCCGAACGGGGCGGAGCGGTGATCGGCATTTGCGGCGGCTATCAGATGCTGGGCAGAGCGGTGTCCGATCCCGACCATGTGGAAGGGGGCGGTACCCTGGCGGGCCTGGGGCTGCTGCCGTCGGAGACGGTATTCCAGGGAGAAAAGACCCGTACCCGGGTGACGGGTACCTTCCAGACGCTCCAAGGGATTTTTGCGCCGCTGGGAGGGATACCCTTTGAGGGATATGAAATCCATATGGGCCGTACCCAGCGGGATGGAGCGCCCCTGGTGGCCTTTGCCGACCAGACGGGGGAGGAGCATACCGACGGTTTGAGCGAGAAGAACGTGTGGGGCTGCTACATCCACGGGATTTTTGACAAGGCGGAGGTGGCCTCCGCCCTGGTCAGCGCCCTGATGAAAGCCAAGGGCCTGGAGGGACAGGCGGCCAGCGTGGACTGGCAGGCCTATGCCCAGCAGCAGTATGACAAACTGGCGGACGGTCTGCGTGCCAGTCTGGATATGGAGCGGATTTACCGCATTGTAAACGGGGAGGAATGACCCATGAAAAAAGTGAAGCTGCAGCGGGTAGCGCCTGCTGACATTGAAGCCCGGAGCATGGAGCTGATCCGGCAGGAGCTGGGGGAGCGTACCTTTCCGGCAGAGCAGATGCCGGTGATCCAGCGGGTGATCCATACCAGCGCCGATTTTGACTATGCAGACAACCTGGTGTTTTCCGCCAATGGGGTGGAACAGGGCATTGCCGCCATCAAAGGGGGATGCACCATTGTTACCGACACCCAGATGGCCTTTTCCGGGGTGAATAAAAAGGTTCTTGAAAGATTCGGGGGAAAAGCGGTGTGCTTTATGTCCGACCCTGATGTGGCTGCCGAGGCCAAGCAGCGGGGGGAGACCCGGGCCACTGTGTCCATGGAGCGGGCAGCGGCTCTACCCGGCCCCTTGATTCTGGCCATTGGCAATGCCCCCACAGCTTTGGTACGGGCCTGTGAGCTGATCGACGAGGGCAGGCTGAATCCCGCCCTGGTGATTGGAGTGCCGGTGGGCTTTGTAAACGTGGTGGAGAGCAAAGAACTGCTGCTCACCATGGAGGTGCCTTATATTGTGGCCCGGGGCCGCAAGGGGGGCAGCAATGTGGCGGCAGCTATCTGCAACGCACTGCTCTATCAGGCCAGCAACAACGCCCGGGAGTGAACAGGAGAGAGACAACTATGGAACAGAAAGCGCTTCTGGCGGTGTCCTTTGGCACCAGCCACCACGATACCCTGGAAAAAACCATCGTTGCCATTGAACAGGCGCTGGCGGAGGCTTTCCCGGAGCGTACCCTTCGCCGGGCTTTTACCAGCGGCATGATACTGCGCAAGCTGGCGGGGGAGGGCGTCCATATTGATGACGTACCTGCCGCTTTGGAGCGGCTGGCGGATGAGGGATATACCGACGTACTGGTACAGCCTACCCACATTATGAACGGGGATGAGTACGACAAACTGATGGCCCTGGCAGAACCTTACCGGCAGAAGTTTGACTGCGTTCTCTTTGGCCGCCCCTTGCTCACCGAGACAGGGGACTATCCCGATGCTGCCAAAGCCCTCATGGAAGACCTGCCTGCACCGGAGGAAGATACTGCCATTTTGTATATGGGCCACGGCACCGAGCATTTTGCAAACTCCTGCTATGCTCTGCTGGAATATGTATTCCATGACCTGGGCCGGAAGGATGTAGTCATTGGCACGGTGGAAGGCTATCCCGGCTTTGAAGAGGCCAAGCGGCGGCTCCAGGAGCTGGGGGTGTCCCAGGTGGAGCTGCGGCCCCTGATGATTGTGGCAGGCGATCACGCCAAAAACGATCTGGCAGGGGATGAGGAGGACTCCTGGAAGTCCATGCTGGAAAAGGCGGGCTACCATGTCCGCTGTGTGCTCCAGGGGCTGGGAGAATTCCCCCGGATTCAATCCCTCTTTGTGGAACACGCCAGACAGGCAAAATAAGGGGACAATTCCAGGCTGCGGCCTGTTTATGATAGAACCACATGCTGGGAAAAGGGAAGCCGGGTGCAACTCCCGCGCAGTCCCGCTGCCGTAAGAGAAGAGCCGCCGGGCACCATGTCACTGGGACATTCCTGGGAAGACGCACGGCGGCAGAGAGGCTCAAGCCGGAAAACCTTACCCGGCATACCATCAACCTACGAGTGATAGGAAAGGATGAAGTAAATGAAAACAACCTCAACCAGAGCGATACAGGCCATGGCTCTGGTGATTGCCCTGCTGGGCCTCACCACCATGAACGCCTCCGCCATGCACATTGCCGAGGGGATGCTGCCGGTGGGCTGGGCCATCGGCTGGGGCGCCGTATCGGTACCCTTTGTGGTGGCAGGCTTTTTTGCCATCAAAAAGAAAATTGAGCAGGCTCCCCGGGCCAAAATTCTGCTGGCCATGTGCGGCGCCTTTGCCTTTGTGCTCTCTGCTTTGAAAATTCCCTCTGTTTCCGGCTCCTGCTCCCATCCCACCGGTGTGGGTCTGGGCGCCATCCTCTTTGGGCCTCTGGTCATGTCTGTGTTGGGCCTGATTGTGCTGCTGTTCCAGGCCCTGCTGCTGGCCCACGGCGGCCTGACTACCCTGGGGGCCAATGTGTTTTCCATGGCCATTGCCGGGCCGATCCTGTCCTGGCTGGTGTACCAGCTGCTGCGGAAGGCAAAAGCTCCTGCCGCTGTGGCGGTATTCGCCGCCGCTGCCCTGGGAGATCTCTTTACCTATGTGGTCACTTCGGTACAGCTGGGGGTCATCAACGGAGGTATGATCAAATTCCTCACCATTTTTGCCGTCACCCAGATTCCTCTGGCCATTGCCGAGGGTCTGCTTACGGTTGTGATTTTCAACGTGCTGGAGAAGTACAGCAAAAGCGAGCTGCACCAGCTGGCAGTGCTGTAAGGAGGGATTTGCATGAAAGTATGGCAAAAAAACCTGATTCTGATTCTGCTGGTGGTGGTAATTGCTGCCGTCCCCCTGTGGCTGCTGCCCAATGCCGAGTTCGGCGGGGCGGACGGACAGGCGGAAGAGGCCATCATGGAGCTGAACCCGGACTATGAGCCCTGGTTTTCCCCCATCCTGGAGCCTGCCAGCGGGGAGATTGAGTCCATGCTCTTTGCCCTCCAGGCTGCCGTTGGGGCCGGTGTGGTGGGCTTTGTGCTGGGCCGCATTACCAAAAAATCCGACGGAACTGAGGAAGGGAAGCACTGACCATGGGAACCGACCGCTACGCTTACCAGTCCCGCCTGCGGCGGGTTTCACCCCTGCCCAAGCTGCTGCTGACGGTGGTAGCTATGGTGGTGTGCCTGTGCTGTGACAGTGTGGCGGTGGGGCTGGCCACCCTGGTGGGGATGGGAGTCCTGATCACCGCCATGGGTGGCCTGTCTCCCAGGGTCTTGTTCCGCTTTCTGAAAATTCCCCTGGTCTTTCTGGTGGTGGGCTGTCTTACCATTCTGGTGGGCAGCTATCCCGCCGGAACAGAGGTGATTGCAGCCATTCCGGTGGGAAATGCCCTGTGGGGCTTTACCGCCGCCGATCTGTGGCTGGGGGGACGGATTTTCTGCAAGGCCCTGGGGGCCATCGGCTGTATGTACTTCCTGGCCCTCAATACCCCGGTGACAGACCTGACCATGGCGCTGAGGACGCTCCATGTACCTCCGCTGATGGTGGAACTGATGGAGCTGATCTACCGGTTTATTTTTGTCCTGTCTGAAACGGCGGCCAACATCCGCATTGCTCAGGATTCCCGCCTGGGATACCAGGGCTTCCGGCGTACCCTTTCGTCGCTGGGAACGCTGGCCTCCATGGTGTTTCTCCGGGCCTGGCGGAGGGCTGACCGCATTTACACCGCCTTGGAGTCCCGGGGCTATACCGGCAGCCTTACCACCCTCCATGACCAGTACCGGTCCGGGTGGTGGCTGCTCCCTTTGACGGCGCTGGTTGCCGTGGTACAGGTGGGGGTGTACTGGCTGGAAAGGATGGCGTTGGGATGAGCTGTGCCATTGAGACAAAAGAATTGTGCTATACTTATGAAGATGGTACCATTGCCCTGGACCATATCTCCATCGGGGCGGAGCGGGGCAAGATCACCGGTATCCTGGGGGCCAACGGAGCGGGGAAATCCACCCTGTTTCTCAACCTGAACGGGGTGCTTACGCCCAAGAGCGGCCAGGTGCTGTTGGGAGGAGAGCCGGTGTCCTACAGCCGGAAGGGCCTGCTGGAGCTGCGCCGGAAGGTGGGCATTGTCTTTCAGGACCCGGACGATCAGCTGTTCTCTGCCGATGTGTTCCGGGATATTTCCTTTGGCGGGGTCAACCTGGGGCTGGAGCCGGAGGAGGTGCGCCGCCGGGTGGAACAGGCCATGGAACGTACCGGCGTGACCGCCCTGCGGGACAAGCCCACCCATGCTCTGTCCTACGGACAGAAAAAGCGGGTGGCCATTGCCGGGGTGCTGGTGATGGAGCCGGAGGTGCTCATTCTGGACGAGCCAACCGCTGGTCTGGACCCCCAGGGGGTGAGCGATATCATGCGTCTGCTGGCAGGGCTGCGGGACAGCCTGGGCATGACCATCCTCATTGCCACCCATGATATGGATATTGTACCCCTGTATTGTGATGATGCCTATCTGCTGGGGGGCGGAAAGGTGCTGCTGGAGGGGACGCCGGAGGAGTTGTTCTCCAATCCGGCGGCCCTCCGGGCCAACCATCTGCGCCTGCCCCGGATTGCCCATCTGATGGAGGTGCTGCGGGATGTGGACGGCCTGAATGCCGACGGCTCCGCCGCCACCATCGGAGCGGCCCGGCGGGAGATTTTACGGTTACTCAAGGAGGAAAAGGTATGAGTGGAAAGCTGTACGGTGTGGGAGTAGGCCCCGGCGATCCGGAGTTGATGACCAGAAAGGCCCAGCGGATCATTGAGGAATGTGCTGTGCTGGCCGTGCCTGACAGCGGCCGGGGGGAAAAGACCGCCCTGAACATTGTGGGGGACCTGGCCCAAGGGAAAGAGCTGCTGTACTGTGCTGCCCCCATGGTGCGGGATCATGCCGCTTTGGATGCCGCTTATGAGGCCAATGCGGACCTGGTATGCGCCGCATTGGATGCGGGCAAAGACGTGGCATTTATCACCCTGGGCGATCCCACGGTATACTCCACCTATCTCTACCTCCACAAGAAGGTGCTGGCCCGGGGATACCAGGGGGAGATTGTCCCGGGCGTTCCCTCCTTCTGCGCCGTGGCTGCCAAGCTCAACATGGCTTTGTGCGAGAAAAGCGAGCGGCTGCTCATTGTCCCTGCCTCCCACGGGGATGTGGAGGACTGCCTGAAGGTGGACGCCAATCTGGTCTTTATGAAGGCGGGGAAGGAAATTGGTGCTTTGAAGCACACCCTGGACCGCCATGGCCTGCTGGACCGGGCCAGCCTGGTGGCCAACTGCGGCATGGAGGGGGAGCTGGTGTGTCCTCGCTTTGCTGATCTGGAGGAGGGCAGCGGCTACTTCTCGGTGGTACTGGTGAAAAAGGGGGAAGAGGCGTGAATCTGGTCATGGCCGGCCTGGACTGGCACAAGGCCCCCATTGCCCTGCGGGAGAGCCTGTCCTTTACCCGCAGTCAGGTACTGGAGCTGGACCGCCGCCTGAGCCGTCAGCCGGGGGTGGAGGGCTGTGTGCTGCTGTCCACCTGCAACCGCACCGAGCTGTACCTCTCCTGCGGAGCAGATGTGCAGCTCTCACCGGACCGGCTGCTCTGTCAAGCGGCGGGGGTGGGGTATGAGTCCTTTGCCCAGGCCTTTGTCACCCGCCGGGGAGAGGAGGCTGCCCGCCATCTGATGGAGGTGGCAGGGGGATTGCGCTCCCAGATCTGGGGAGAGGATCAGATTGTCACCCAGGTCAAAGCCGCTGTCCAGGCTGCCCGGGAGGTAGAGGCCACGGACGGGGTGCTGGAAACCCTCTTCCGCAATGCCGCTGCCGCCGGGAAGGAGATCAAAAGCCGGGTCAGGCTCACCGGGGTACCCCGGTCTGCGGCCCAAAGCGGTGTGGAACGAGTGGAAAGCCATCTGGGAGGGCTTTCTGACAAGCAGGTGCTGGTCATCGGCAACGGAGAAATGGGCCGTCTGGCGGCAGCGCTGCTGCGGCAGGCCGGGTGCGCCGTTACCGTCACCCTGCGCAGCTATCACCACGGGGAGACAGTCGTGCCTGCCGGGTGTGCCGTGGCCCCCTATGAGGAGCGGTACACCGCCATGGAAGGAATGGATGCCGTCCTCTCTGCCACCACCAGCCCCCACTATACCGTTACGGCCTGGGAATTGGCAGAGTTGTCCCGTGTCCCCAAGCTGCTGGTGGATTTGGCCATCCCCCGGGATATTGAGCCGGCAGTGGGGGAACTGCCCGGCTTTACCCTGTATAATGTGGACGATCTGGGGGTGGAGACCAACCGGACAATTCCCACAGAGGCGGCCGAAATTGTGGAAAAATATCTGGACCGTCTGGCCCAGTGGGAAAACTATA
>CALWOK010000013.1 GCA_944383125.1 uncultured Flavonifractor sp. | reverse complement strand
TGGTTCTTCATCGGACGGATTACCTTTGCCTACCACTATTTCCCCTCAGTACTCTTTCTCATTCTGGCACTGTGTTATCTGTTCCATACGTTGGCCCAAAAAGAGGCCCAGCTTTCCTGGAAGCCCGCCATGTATGCCATCACCGGAGGGGCAGGTGCACTGTATGCGCTCTTCTATCCGGTGCTGGTTGGGATTACTATCCCCTCCTGGTATGGCAGCTATCTTTTGAAATGGCTCCCCGCCTGGCCTTTCTGATGGGAGGTTTTTATGTATTATACCGATTATCATACCCACACTCAGGTTTCTCCCGACAGCGACGCCCCCCTGTCCGCTATGGCAGAGGCTGCGATTGCCGCCGGTCTGGACGAGCTGTGCATCACCGACCACTGTGATCTGCTGGAGCTGTATGGCCAACCGGTAGACCACTTTGACTGGACACCCTCGCTCCAGCAATATCGGGAGGCCCTTCCCCGCTATACCGGTCGGCTGAACCTCCGGCTGGGCCTGGAGCTGGGCATGGCCCACCTGAATCTTGCCCTGAGCCAGCAAATTTTGGACCGTCCGGAGCTGGACTTTGTACTTGGTTCGGTGCATAATCTCTGCCCGGAGCAGGGAGGGACCGACTTCTATTATGTGGACTATCCTGATATAGATGCCTGCTACAGGGCGCTGGACGATTACTTCCACTCCATGTCTCTGCTGGCTGTCACCGATTTTTATGACGTGCTCAGCCATATCATCTACCCCCTGCGCTATATGGATTTCCCCATCTCCCTGGAGCGCTATACAGATGTACTCCGCACCATTTTCCGCAGCGCAGCAGAACGGGGCCGTGGGATTGAACTCAACACCTGGCGGGGCCGCACACTGAACGAATGGCTGCCTGTGCTGAAGCTCTTCAAATCTTGCGGCGGTGAAATCATTACCATCGGCTCGGACGCTCACAGCCCTGACGGAGTGGGCAAAGGTGTGCAGGAGGCCTGCGCACTGGTACAGGAGGCCGGATTCCGCTATCTGGCCACCTATAAAGCACGTAAACCTGTGTTCCATACATGATAAGGAGGTTTTCACATGATTGCACTGGGTTCCGACCACGGAGGGCTGGCCCTCAAGCGCCACGTGATGGACTATCTGGACCAGCACCAGCTGGCCTACAAGGACTACGGCTGTTACACCCCTGACAGCTGCGACTATCCCGACTTTGGACGGGCAGCTGCGGAGGCGGTGGCCTCCGGCGCATGCGACCGGGGAATTGTGATCTGCACCACTGGCATTGGTATTTCCATTGCCGCCAACAAGGTCAAGGGCATCCGCTGCGCTCTGTGCAGTGAGCCGCTGTCTGCCGAAATGACCCGGCGGCATAACAATGCCAATATGCTGGCCATGGCCGGCGGTCTGATTGGCAATAACATGGCCGACCGCATTCTGGATGCCTTCCTCAACACCGAATTTGAGGGGGGCCGCCATCAGCGTCGGGTGGACAAGCTGGAAGGCTGAAAAAGATCCCTGTCATTCCGCAGAATGACAGGGATCTTTTCTTTATGCAACTGCAAAGAAGGGAGTCTGTCTCCCCTGATTGGTAGGATCTGCCGCAACCGGCTCCTCTGCTGCCCGGGTGCTGGTGCGGGTGGTACCGCCGGACACATAGACCTTGCCGCACTCGGGACAAATGGCGTTGTGATAGGTCACAGACTGGGAAACAACCTCCCGATCCTCCCGCTGGGCCTTGGCCTGTTCCCGCACCACATGCTCCATCTCATGGCCCCGTACTGCGGAAGCTGCCTGCTCCGGTGTGAGGTTGGTGGGTGTCTTGAAGGATACGCCCGGATCATCTGACCCGTCCTGATACTTGCGCTCCTTGCAGGTCTGGCACTCGCCCTCTTCCATGACCTCCTGGGCAGAGGCCCCCTTCTGCGCCTGGGCCGTCAGCTCATCCGGGTTTACATACTGGATGCGTCCCCGGATGGCCAGTTCTGCCGGGTCAGCCCCCTGACGGTAACCGGGCGCTGCCGCCGGTCCTGTTAGCTCTACCCCTCTGGCTACGGCGCTGGGCTGTTCCCGGCTGACCGGACGGGCAGGCGTCACAGGGGTCACCGGTGTGTCGGTGGCCTGGGGCTGGGCCCTGGACACCGCAAGCATACGTCCGGACTGTCCTGCACCGGATACATAGCTGGATGGGCCTGTATTCCAGCTCACACCATAAATTCCGATCATTCCGATCCCCCCTTTCTCATGTGTAAGTATTATATCACACCCTGCCACGCTCTACAAGTACAACCCATCAGATCTGCTTGCCTTCCAGAAAGACCGCCTGAATCCGTCCGTTCCAGTCAAAGGGATGACCGGCCGTCACCACAAGATCGGCATCTTTCCCGGGGGTCAGGGTTCCAACCCGGTGGTCAATCCCTGCGATGCGGGCCGGATTGCAGGTAATGGCTGCCAGCGCCTCCTCCGGGTCCATTCCACCCCGCACCGCCATGGCAGCGCACAGAGGCAGATATTGAATGGGGGTTTCCGGGTGATCGGTACAGATGGCCACCAGAACACCCGCCTTGGACAACAGAGCCGGATTCTCCAGAGTCTGCCCCACCAGCTCCGGCTTGGACCGGTCGGTGAGGCAGGGGCCGGTGATGACTGCCACCTCCTGCTGTGCCAGCAGATCGGCAATCTGATACCCCTCTGTTCCGTGGACAATGGTGTACTTCAGGCCGAATTCCCGGCTGATCCGTACCGCCGTGGCAATGTCATCCGCCCGGTGGGCATGGAAGTGGGCAGGTACCTCCCCCCGCAGCACCGGCACCAAAGCCTCCATTCTGGCGTCAAAATCGGGCAGATCGGCATCCGGGTCCTGGTTTACCTTGTCCTGCTTGTCCCTATACTCCAGCGCCTTGGCCAGCTCCTCCCGGATGAGGGCCGCAGTGGCCATGCGGGTGACAGGAGTCTCCTTCCGGTCGTTGTAAACTGACTTAGGATTCTCTCCAAGGGCAAATTTCATGGCGGCAGGTTCCTTGACCACCATTTCATCCACCCACCGTCCATTTGTTTTGAGGGCCAGAATCTGACCGGAAATGGGATTGGCTGAGCCGGGGCTGGTCAGTACGGTGGTAATCCCCCCTGCTCTGGCCTCTGCAAAGCACCGGTCCAGGGGATTCACTCCGTCCAGCGCCCGCAAATGGGGGGTACAGGGATCGGAAGCCTCATTCACATCGTCTCCCTCAAAGCCCAGGGAATCCCCCAGCAATCCCAAGTGGCAGTGGGCATCAATCATACCGGGAAAGACGTGTCCGCCCCTGGCATCCAATACCGGTTCCTCTCCAAGTTTCAGATCTTCCATGGCTCCCACGGCAGTGATGGTTTTTCCTGAAAACGCAACATAGCCCCGGGGAATCACCGGGCCGTCCATGGGATGGATGATCCCATTGAGAATAATCATGAAGTTTCCGCCTTTCGACAAAAGTTCCCTTTGACAGTTCAGGTAATTTATGGTATTTTATGGTTGTGGCTCATCAATCATCGTGTGCGATTCAAGGACGGTTATTCCTTTCTCCTGCACAACTTGGGCGTCTCCCGTAGGAGACGCCCCTTTCTTATGTTGTGCATCTGTTACGGCCCGTCACCGTCCAGTACATACTGCTCTACCAATGTAATCCGGCGCTCCAGATAGACCCCATCCCGCCACAGCCGCAGATGCAGCATCTGGCCTGCCTGCATCCCCTCTTTCAGGGCCAGCAGGTCCTCAATGGCGGCAATGCTCTGTCCGTTGGCCTCTACAATGATATCACCGGGAAAAATCCCCTGGGCCTTGGCGTCAGAGCCGTCCTCCACCGACTCCACCCGTACGCCTGCCGGCAGGTCATATTCCGCTGCCATGTCCTCTGTGACGGTATAGCAGGTAATCCCGATGGCAGGCCGCCCATCCACCACGCCTTTTTCCATCAGTACATCGGCAATGACCTTGACGGTGGTAGTGGGTATGGCAAAACCAAGTCCCTCCACCGTATCATCATAGGCATACATTTTCATATTGGTGATACCCACTACCTGTCCATACTGGTTGATGAGGGCGCCGCCGGAGTTGCCCGAGTTCAGTGCGGCGGTGGTCTGGATCAGGGACATGGTGTGGCCCTCCACCGAGACATCCCGGTTGATGGCGGATACAATGCCGTCGGTCATGGTACCCCGCAGTTCCTGTCCCAGCGGGTTGCCAATGGCTACCACTGTATCTCCCACCTGCAGCCGGCCGGAATCTCCGAATACCGCCGGAGTCAGGTCATGTGCATCAATTTTCAGCACTGCCAGATCGGTCTGGCTGTCCTTTCCTACCAGCAGGGCCGGATAGCTCTCATTATTCTGGAGTATAATCTCCAACTGAGAGCAGCCTTCAATGACGTGGGCATTGGTAATGATATACCCATGCCGGGACAGGATGACGCCGGTGCCAAAAGAATAGGACAGCGGACCCTCTCCCCTGATGCTGACAATGGACTGGATATTCTCCTGATAAATGGCCTGCAGGCTGTGGGGCATGGTGTCCGGCCAGGGATGCAGCGTCAGGGTGGTGCCGTCCCCCACCGGCGCCCGTTCCACCGTGGTCTCCACCTGCGGAGCCCGGGAGGCCTGCACAGGCTTCCGGGAGACTTCAGGTGGATCCAGTGCCGCAGGGGCCTGCATATCCCACACAATCCGCAGGCAGAAGACAATTCCCGTCAGCGCAACCAGCAGGCACATCGCCAGCACCACCAGTTTCCACCGCCCTGATTTTTTATGCGGCTGCACCGGATAAAGCCGATTCTCTTCGTAATAATAGCCCCGCATATAGCCTCCCGCTTCTTATGCCAGCGTCAGGGTAAAGACAAACTCGGTTACGCCCTCCTGGCTGGTCACGGTGATATTCTCCTTATGATTATTCAGGATGGTCTTGACAATATACAGCCCCAGGCCAACCCCCTCCCGGTCAATGCTGCGTGATTTGTCGCTTTTATGGAACCGGTCAAAAATCATGGCCAGCTCATCCTGGGGAACGGTCTGTCCCCGGTTGCTCACTGCCACACAGGCCTTCCCGCCCTTGGTGGTAATGGACAGGCCCATGGTACTTCCCTCGTCGGAAAACTTGATGGCATTGTCCAGCAGATTATAGCACACCTGAGTGATGGCATCCGGGTCCCCCCATACCATCACCGGCCCATCGGGCAGACGGGTATCCACATCCAGATGGCGGGAATTGATTTTCGTCTCCAGGCTGACCAGCACCCGCAGCATGATTTCCGATACGTCAAACTGCTCCTGGGCCGTCACATTTTCTGCGGACTGGAGGCGGGACAGATCCAGCATCCGCCGCACCAGCCGGGACAGCCGCCGGGTTTCCGCGGAAATGGTCTGGAGGGCAGCCCGCTCCTTTTCAGGGGGAATGGTCCCGTCCAGAATCCCGTCGGAGAAGCCTGCAATGGTGGTCATGGGGGTCTTCAACTCATGGGAGATATTGGCCACAAATTCCGAACGGCGGGCCTCGCTTTTGGCAATGGCATCTGCCATGGCATTAAAGGCCTCCGCCAGCTCTCCCACTTCGTCCTTTCGGTCTTCATAGCCTCTTACCCGCAGTTCATACTCTCCGTGACCAAACTTCCGGGCTGTCTCCGCAATTTCCTTCAGGGGCTTGGTCTGCTTCAGGGATGTCACCGAGCTGGTCAGGAAGGCAATGCACAGCACCACCACAGCGGTAAAGATAAAAATGGTGATCACCGCCCGCCACAGTTCGGTCAGGCTGGAGGCCTCTGCCGCCACATAGGCCACCCCCACCACCGTTTTGACCACCTTGCCGCTGGTCAGGTCTACAGCGCTGGTGGTGATGGGAATCCCGGCTACATACCGCTTTTCCGCAAAAAAACCGCCCAGATTGGTCATGCCGGCATAGGTACCCTTCTGGCTCACCTCGTCCACCACGCTGCGGGGCAGGTAGTGGTTGGACAGCTCCTGGTGGCCCTTTACACTGGCCCCATCCGTAGATACCACCATCTCTCCGTCCGCCTCGGTAATGAGCACCACAGCATTGGAGATGCGGGCAATGGTGGCAATCATGGCAATATAGACATCATCCTCCACTCCCACGCCAAGGGAGCGGGAGGAGGAGGTAAAGGTGGCTACATAGTTTGCATTGCGCTCCATGGACTCCCTGGTCTGCCGGAGGGTGTACTGATAGGACAGGGTGAGAAATGCCGCCCCCAGCATGGCGAAGGAAACCAGAATCATCCCCGCCGTCAGTACGAACTGCCGTTTATACAGGCTCATGTGCCGCTCACAACCTCAAATTTATACCCCACACCCCATACCGTTTTAAGGGACCACTGGGGGGAAACCCCTTCCAGCTTCTCCCGCAGGCGCTTGATGTGGACGTCAACGGTACGGGAGTCGCCGAAGTAGTCAAAGCCCCACACCTCATCCAGCAGCTGATTGCGGGTAAACACCCGGTTGGGAGAGGCCGCCAGATGATAGAGCAGCTCCAGCTCCTTGGGAGGTGTGTCCACCCGTTTTCCGTCTACCAGCAGCTCATAGGAGTCCAGATTAATGACCAGTTTGTCAAAGGACAGCTTTTTTTCTCCGCTGCCGCTCTCATCTCCGCCAAAGCGCCGGAGCACCGCATGAATACGGGCCAGCACCTCTTTCATTTCAAAGGGCTTGACAATGTAATCGTCAGCGCCCCCCTCCAGTCCGGCCACTTTATCCTGGGTCTCTCCCTTTGCCGTCAGCATAATCACCGGGGTCTTGTCATTCTCCCGGATTTTTTTCAGCACGGACCAGCCGTCCATCACAGGCAGCATAATATCCAGCAGCACCAGGTCCGGATGGAAGGAGCGGAACAGTTCCACACCCTTTCCGCCGTCACCGGCTACCATGGTTTCAAATCCCTCTTTCTCCAAGTAGAGGTGGAGCAGTTCCGCAATATTGGAATCGTCTTCTACAATGAGGACTTTTCTGGCCATAATACACCGTCCTTTTTTTGTTGGTCAAAGCTCAACAGGGAGCCATACCATATTTATTATACGCCATGCACAGGGCGATAGGTGAATTTTTTGTAAATGCACCGGGATTTTTATCTCCGCTCCACATAGGGATGGTCCAGCTGAAGCACCACATAGCTGTCGGAGATCTCCCTCTGTACCAGCCGGGTGATCCCCTCCCGAAGCTCCTGGTCGCTCATGGGGCAGCTGTGAGGCACGACAGCATCAAAAATCAGATTGCGGTGGAGGGGACCCCGTGTCACCCGGAAATCATGGATGGTCATATCCGGGTAGATCTTCTGTACCAGTCCCCCCACCTGTTCCCGAAGGGCGGCAGTCTCCGCATCTCCGGTGGCGATGGGATCCATATGGACGGTGGTTTCAATGCCGAATTTCTCCTGAATTTCCCGCTCGATGTGGTCAATGGCGTCATGGGCAGCCATAATATCCTCCTGCTCAGGCACCTCGGCATGGAAAGAGCACATCCGCCGGCCGGGTCCGTAATCGTGAATGACCAGATCGTGCATTCCCACCACCTGGGTATGGGAGAGCACCAGCTGCTCAATGGCCTGCACCAGCTCGGGCTCCGGGCTGGTACCCAGCAGCGGATTGATGGTATCCTTGGCAGCACCCCAGCCTGCCCGCAGGATAAAGAGGGCCACCACAACGCCCACCCAGCCGTCAATGCTTACCTGGGCAAAGTGTCCCACCAGAGTACCTGCCAGAACTGCTGAGGTAGCTACCACATCGGAGAGGGAATCGGTGGCGGTGGCCAGCATGGCGGCCGAACCGATGCGCTTGCCCAGCCGCCGGTTAAACAGGCACATCCACAGCTTGACCAGAATGGCGCAGATCAGGATGATAACGGTCAGCAGGGAAAACGCCACCGGCTCAGGGGTTATGATCTTTTCAATGGAGGTTTTTCCCAGCTCCACCCCTACCATTAAGATCAGCAGGGAAACCAGCAGCCCTGCCAGATACTCAATCCGTCCATGCCCAAAGGGGTGTCCGTCATCCGCCTTCTGTCCTGCCAGCTTGAAACCTACCAGGGTGACCACAGAAGAACCTGCATCCGACAGATTGTTGAAGGCATCGGCCGTTACGGCAATGGAGCCGGTAATCAGTCCCGCAAAAAATTTGCCCAGAGAGAGCAGCAGGTTGAGCACAATCCCCACACCGCCGGAAAGGATGCCGTATTGTTCCCGCACCCGGGGATTCTGCACATCTTCGTTGTTCCGGATCCACAGCCGGACCAGCAAGTCCGTCATCACAACCACTTCCCATTTCTAAGGATTCCCAACATTATGCCACTTCCATGCCTTCACGTCAAGCAGAAGCCATGGGAAAAGGCGTGCCGCACAGCCATGCAGCACGCCCTTCGGTCTGTTTGATTACACCAAATCCTCCGGCAGGAAGGCCTGGTAGGGCAACACCCCGGACAGCTCCACCATCAGGTCGGAAAATCCCCCTCTCTGATCATTGCCCGTCCGTGGCGTGCGCAGCACATCGCTTTCCTCCGGCCCGGTCAGGGGCAGGGAGACAATGGCCCGGCAGCCCCGCTCTTCCTGCTGTGAAAAGACCAGGGTACCTCCATGGCTGGCAGCAATGCGCCTTGCCACCCGCAGCCCCAGCCCCAGGCCATCGGGACGCTGGAGCAGTTCATGCCCGCTCTGGGCCGGCACAGCCTCCAGGCCCGGCCCATTGTCCCACACCGTCAGAAGGGCACGCCCTTCTGACACCGAAAGCCGCAGGCCCGCTTTGCCCCCCTTCCCGGCTGCCTGAAAGGCGTTGGCAAGCAGCCCCAGCAGCAGCCGCCGCAGCAGTCCGCCATCTCCGGCCAGAATCAGGCTGCCTGCCTCCTCCTCATAGGAAAAGCTGATTTCTGCCTGTTCTGCCAGAGCGGAAACCTGTACGCCCAGGGTGCGGCACAGCCCTGCCAGATCCAGGCTGGTACGCTCCACCGGCAGCTCCTCCTCCGGCAGCTGAAGGTATTCCAGATTTCCCATCATCCGCATCATGCGGTACAGGCTCTGGTGCAGGATGGCCAGATAGGGATCATATTGTTCTCCCGCCTTCTCCCGCACCACCGGCGTCAGCAGCTGGACTGCCGCCGACAGATTGTTCATCTGCGCCCGGAGCTGTTCCACCAGCAGCAGCCCCAGGTCTTCCGAAACAGGCTCCATCCCCGTCCCTCCTGTCCGCCCGCAGGCGATAAAATCAAAAACAGTATAGCAAAAATTTTGTCTTACAACAAGGAAAAAGCGCGCATTATGTCGAAACCGCCACGTTTACCGATAACCTCACCATAAATTTATACAGTTTCCCCAGTAAGTTTTGCATTTTTCCTCTTTTCATTCCTGGCAGATTAGTCTATAATGTACCTGCGCCAAACAAAGAAGTCATAAGCATCCATTTAGAACAAAGGAGAGATTCATTATGAGCATTAAAGTTGGTATTAACGGTTTTGGCCGGATCGGCCGTCTGGTGTTCCGCGCCGGCATCAATCGTTCCGACATCGAGTTCGTGGGCATCAATGATCCCTTCATGACCCCCGACTACATGGCTTATATGCTCCGTTACGATACCATGCATGGCCAGTTCGACGGCACCATCGAGTACACCGATGACGCCATCATTGTCAACGGCAAGACCGTGAAGTTCTTTGCCTGCATGGACCCCAAGGACATTCCCTGGGGCGAGGCCGGTGCTGAGTACGTTGTGGAGTCCACCGGCGTGTTCCTGACTCAGGAGAAGGCCCAGGCTCACATCGACGCCGGCGCCAAGAAGGTTGTTATGTCCGCTCCTTCCAAGGACTCCACCCCCATGTTCGTGATGGGCGTGAACCACAACACCTACACCTCCGACATGAAGTTCGTGTCCAACGCCTCCTGCACCACCAACTGCCTGGCTCCCATCGCCAAGGTGCTGCACGACAACTGGGGCATCACCGA
>CALWOK010000012.1 GCA_944383125.1 uncultured Flavonifractor sp. | reverse complement strand
GAGGGCGCGAGGCGTGATATTACCACCATGGCCCTTCGTGGCCGCCTGTTGAAGAAAAGGAGAAGGCATATGACAATTTCTGAAAAGGTTGCATATCTGAAGGGTCTGGCAGAGGGCCTGAACATTGATACCGAGAAGTCCAAGGAGGGCAAGCTGGTTTCCGTGATGATCGGTATCCTGGAAGAGATCGCCATGTCCATTGAGGATCTGGAAGAGAACAACGAGGCCCTGGGAGAAGAGATTGACGCCCTGTCTGATGATCTGGCCGACGTGGAGAAGGCTGTCTTTGAGGACGAGGACGAAGAGGACGGCTGCTGCTGCGGCGATGAGGATGACGATTTTTTTGAGACTGAGTGTCCCAGCTGCGGGGAGACGCTGGTCATTGATGAGTCCATTCTGGATGCCGGCGTGATCCAGTGTCCCAACTGCAAGCAGAAGTTTGCCCTGGATCTGTCTGATGACTGCTGCTGCGGGGATGAGGACGGGGACGGTTGCAGCTGCGGCTGTGAAGAGCACGACCACGAGGACTGAATCCTGTATTAAAAAAAGCGCTGCGGGTGTTCCGCAGCGCTTTTTTGTCTGTGCCTGCAAATCCAATGGGAAAGCTGTCAAAATGCTGTGCTTATCCCTTGCGTCCTCTGTTGGAACCGTAGTATAATGAGCAAGGAATTAGGTTTGATTAACTAAGTATACGGATGGGATAGCATGAAAACACAAGAGATCAAACAACAGACACTGGAGGAGGTACATCCGGGAGAACGGGGTACCATCCTCCAGGTGGGAAATCACCGGGGGCCGGTCAAGCGCCGCCTGGTGGATATGGGCCTTACCCCCGGCACTGTGGTGACAGTACGGAAGGTGGCTCCCTTTGGCGACCCGATTGAGCTGAATCTCCGGGGCTATGAGCTTTCTCTGCGGAAAGAGGATGCCGCCCAGATTCTGGTGGCTACCGGTCAGGAGGGAGAGCGGCGGGCCAAGGTGCGAAAGCAGCGGATGGGTATGGTGCAGCATGTACCCGACGAGGAAACCCTGCGCCGGATGGATGCCGACCACGCCCACGAGGCAGCGGAGCACGGCGGAGAGCCGGACTATGCCAGCCATGATACCCGGGAGATGAAGCTGGCCCTGGTGGGCAACCCCAACTGCGGAAAGACCACCTTGTTCAATGCCCTTACCGGCTCCAACCAATATGTGGGCAATTGGCCCGGTGTGACGGTGGAGAAAAAAGAGGGCAAGGCAGAGGTAGACGGCAAAGCAGTTACAGTGGTGGATTTGCCCGGGATATACTCTCTGTCCCCCTACTCCATGGAGGAGATTGTAGCCCGGGACTTCATTGTGGGGGCACACCCTGACGCCATCATCAACATTGTGGATGCCACCAACATTGAGCGCAATCTGTACCTCACCGCCCAGCTGCTGGAGCTGGAGCGGCCCATGGTCATTGCCCTAAACTTTATGGACGAGGTGGAGCGCCACGGGGATCAGCTGGATGTGGAGGGTCTGTCCAAAACCTTGGGGGTACCGGTGATTCCCATCACCGCCCGCTCCGGCAGGAACATCCAGGAGCTGTTGGAGGAGGCCCACCGGCAGATGCATGTGGGGGTGACGGTGGAGCCGGATGACCTGTACGATGATTTTACCCATCAGATCCATCATAAAGTGGGAGAAGTTATTCATGATAAGGCCTATGCAGCCCATATTCCTGCCCACTGGGCTTCCATCAAGCTGATTGAAGGAGATCAGCTGGTAGAGGAGATCCTTGGCCTGAACCAACAGGACAAGGAACGGCTGGAAACCATTTGCCAAGAGTACGAAAACGCCTATGAGCTGGGTGACCGGGAAACCCTGGTGGCAGACGCCCGGTATCAGTTTATCCAAAAGGTGGTATCCGGCTGCGTCCGTCGGGGCAGGCCATTGGGTACCCCCACTCTGTCTGACCGCATTGATGCCCTTGTCACCCATAAAATCCTGGCAATCCCAGTCTTTTTGCTGACTATGCTGGCCATGTTTGCCCTCACCTTCGGGCCGGGCCAAACTCTGGCAGATGGGATGGACACCCTCATTGGGGGTTATTTTGCCGATTGGGTCCGGGAAGGGCTGGTTGCAGCCGGCACTGCACCCTGGGTGGAGGCCATGCTGGTTGACGGTGTCATTGCCGGTGTGGGCGGCGTACTCACATTTTTGCCCCAGATTGCCATTCTCTTCTTCTTTCTGTCCTTTCTGGAGGATTCTGGCTATATGGCCCGGGCCGCCTTTATCATGGACCGGCTGCTGCGGCGGTTTGGCCTGAGCGGAAAGGCATTTATCCCCATGCTGATGGGCTTTGGATGTACCGTGCCAGCCGTGATGGGCGCCCGTACCATGGAACATGAAAAGGACCGCCGCATGACCATTATGCTGGTACCTTTTATGTCCTGCTCTGCCCGTCTGCCGGTATACGGGCTGCTGACGGCTGCCTTTTTCCCCCAATACGGCGGACTGGTGGTCTTTTCTCTGTACATGCTGGGCCTGATGTTTGCCATTGTGTCCGGTATCCTGTTAAAAAAACTGGTGTTTCAGGGAGAACCTGCCGCTTTTGTGCTGGAGCTGCCCCCCTACCGTCTGCCTACGCTGAACAATATGCTGCTCCATGTGTGGGAAAAGGTAAAGGGCTTTCTCATCAAGGCGGGTACCTTGATTCTGGCGATGAGTGTTCTGCTGTGGTTTTTCCGGTCCTTCGGGTTTGAGGGGGGGAGCTTCGGCATGGTATCCGATGAGTCCGCCTCGATTCTGGGCGCCATCGGCACCTTCCTGGCTCCCATCTTCGTGCCGCTGGGCTTTGGCACCTGGCAGGCCGCCGTGGCCCTGCTCACCGGCCTGGTTGCAAAAGAAATGGTGGTATCATCCATGAGCATGTTCTACGGCTTCTCGGTGACCGCCAGCGGCGCCACCATTGCCGCCGCTCTGGGCGGCACCTTCCACAGTCCCCTTGCGGCATACTCCTTCCTGGTGTTTGTGCTGCTCTATGTACCCTGTGTGGCGGCAGTATCCACCATCCGCAAGGAGATGAACTCCACCAAGTGGACCCTGGCCTCCATTGGCTGGCAGCTTGGAGCGGCCTGGCTGGGTTCTTTCCTGGTGTATCAGATCGGCTCTCTGATTTTGAGGTAAACCTATGCTGAAATATGTTATTTATGCCGGGGCAGCCGCCCTGATTGTGTGGGCGGCAGGCTATCTGATTTACCGGTTTCACCAGAATCTGAAAGGAAAGCGGGGCTGCGACTGCGGCGGCTGCTCCAGCTGCCCCCACACCTTCTGCCGCCACCGGAACTCATAGGAAGAGCGTTCACAAGGAGGTCATCTCATGGAGGAATTGCGGAAACAGCTCCAGGACTGGATCACCCAAAGTCACAATATTGTCTTTTTTGGCGGAGCGGGAGTATCTACAGAGAGTGGCATCCCTGACTTCCGCAGTGTGGACGGTCTGTATCACCAGCAATATGCCCATCCACCGGAGACTATTTTGAGTCATACCTTCTTTGAGCAGCACACCGAGGAATTTTACCGGTTTTACCGCAAGAAAATGCTCTTCCCTCAGGCCAAGCCCAATGCAGCCCATCGAAAACTGGCTGAACTGGAGCAGGCGGGCAAGCTGAAGGCAGTGGTGACGCAGAATATTGACGGGCTGCACCAGGCGGCCGGCAGTGTCAACGTCTATGAGCTTCACGGCTCAGTACACCGGAATTATTGCAGGAAATGCCGCCACTTCTATGACCTGGATGTTATGCTGGAAGGAGAGGGTACCCCTCTTTGTCCCAAGTGCGGTGGTGTCATCAAACCTGACGTAGTGCTCTATGAAGAGGCGTTGGATCAGGAAACCATGGAGGGCGCCGTGCTGGCCATCTCCCGGGCAGATATGCTTATCATTGGGGGAACCTCTCTGGCGGTCTATCCGGCTGCGGGGCTGGTCCGCTACTATCGGGGCAACCGGCTGACCCTCATCAACAAAAGTCCTACCCCCTATGACAAGGAGGCTGATCTGGTCATAGCCGGACCGATTGGAGAAATCCTGGGCGGCCTTACGGTGTGACCCAACAGAAGGAGGGAGCCTGGTGGATTTCAATCAGATGGAAGCCTATCGGGAAAATAACCGTCTGGAGGCCAAGCTGGCCACCGGCGGCCTGCCCCACAGTATCTGGGAGACGTATTCCGCCTTTGCCAATTCCTATGGCGGTGTGATTCTCCTCGGCGTAGAGGAGTTGCCTGACCATACCCTGCGGGTGCAGGGTCTGCTGAACCCTCAGGAACTGGTGGAGGAATTTCTGTCCCAGCTGAACAACCCGGCAGTGGTCAGTATCAATCTGTTGAAAGAGGAAGATATCCAGATTGTCCATACCGAGAGAGGCAACCTTGTGGCGATTTTTGTACCCCAGGCAGAGCAGGACCAGCGGCCGGTCTATATCGGGGGCAATCTGCGCAGGGGTTCCTACCGCCGCAGTGGGGACGGAGATTACCACTGTACCCAGGCAGAACTCAACGCCATGCTGGGAAGCCGCAGCCATTGAACTAATTTGCGGAAACAGGTTCCCGCAACCCAAAGTTGACAGAAAAAAACCCAAATGTAACCGAAAATTGGTTCCGGTTGCGTTTGGGTTTTGCTATGCTGGAGCCATCCTGAGAGGAGGAAGCACCATGAAGTTTGGAAGCAACTTACAATTTTTAAGAGATCGGGCGGGTATGACCCAGGAGGAACTGGCGGAGCGGCTCCAGGTATCCCGGCAGTCGGTGAGCAAGTGGGAGTCAGCTGCCAGCTTTCCGGAAATGGAAAAACTGCTTATCCTATGCGACCTGTTCCAGATCGATCTGGACACTCTGCTGCGGCAGGATGCCAGCCAGAAATTCCACACCGATACTGTAGGTTATGATCGGTTTATGAACTGGTTTTCCAACTGGATTGCCTTTGCCATTGGGTTGATCATTCTTTCCGTAGGAGGTGGACTGGCGCTCTATGGCGCGCTGGGACTGCCGGATCAGTGGGTGGCAGCAGTGCTGGTTTCCGGGATTGCCGTGGCGGTGGCCATCCTGGTGGTAGCCGGTATCCGGTATGACCGTTTTGAGAAGGAACACCCGGTGCTTCAGGATTTTTACACCAGAGAGCAGCGGGAGCGGTTTCTGAATCGCTACCCCTACCTCATTGCGTTTCCCATTGTACTCTTTTTTCTGGCGGTGGTGTGGCTTATCCTGCTGGGAGAAGAGGCGGAGAAGATAGGAGATCAGGCCGAAGCTCAGCTGGCGGCGGCTTTTCTGGCGATGGTAGCCCTGGGTGTGGCTGTCTTGGTGTGGGCTGTTCTGCGCAAGGGGAAATATGATATTGCCGCATGGAACAAACAACACAACCCCAGTCCGGAGGCAATGGCACGGCGCAAAAAAATGGGCTGGATTTGCGGAACGATTATGATGGGCGCCACAGTGCTCTATATGATGGTGGGCTTTGGCTCCATGGCTTTCCAAGGGGATTATGGAAACAGCTGGGGATGGCGTTGGGGGTGGATTGTCTATCCCATTGCCGGAGTGCTATGCGGCCTGGTGAGTGAAATCATCGGCAAGGGAGAGGAATAGTATGATACAGGCCAGGGAGTGCCTGCCGGCGATCACTGCAGCCCGATCAAAACCCACCGTTGTTTACAAGCGGTGGGTTTTGTGTTAACATAACATAAGATTGATTCAAATTAGGAGGGCAACTATGAAGCACTTGTTCCGGCGGGGTACTGCACTGCTGCTGGCCCTGGCCGTTACCGTAACCGCTGCATCAGCGTCTTATGCTTTGGGCTGGGATTTGCACACCGCTCAGGTACCCTTATCCCAGGGTTCCAATTTAGGAGAAAATATCTTCTGGAGCGATACATATGGAGATCTACGCCATGAATATTACATATCGTACTCGCCAAATGCCAGTGTTGTGCCAACAGTAGCCTACGGAAATTATGTGGTAGACCGGATGACCCTGAGCAAAATGGCCACAACGCTGGAAAGCCAGGGGAAAAACATTGTCTCCGGTATCAATGGAGACTGGTATGCATTTTCCACCGGGGCTACGGTAGGCCTGCTGGTTACAGATGGGGTGGTGCGGGCCACCCCCTATTATAATACCTCCTGGGCGGTTGGCTTTCGTGCCGACGGTACGGCTTTTATCGGACAGCCTGCCCTCAATACCACGGTTTCCTTTGGAGGGCAGACCTTTAAGCTCAGCGGCTCCATCAACAAGGTGCGGAAGGTGACCTCTGCCGACACCAGCGGAGGGCTTACCCTTTTGACCTCTGATTTTGCGTCTACCACCCTGAATAGTGCTGCTGGTGTGGATGTGGTGCTGGTGCCGGTTGAGGATGGCAGTGGTACCAATGCCCGCTCGCCGAGCATCGGGAAAGAGGTAAACTACCAGGTGGAGCAGGTGCTGGAGTCCACCGGCAGCATTGCCATTCCCAAGGGCAAGGCGGTGCTTACCATGAATGGCTCCGACAATGCAGACATTCTGGCCAAGCTGCGGGCGCTTCAGCCGGGAGATTCCGTTACCCTATCCATTACCAGCCCGGATGCCCGGTGGAATGATGTAAACCAGGCCGTCGGCGGCACCTATAAAATTGTCACGGACGGCAAGGTAGTCTCCGGTCTGCCCTCGGAGCGCACCGCATGGACTGCGGTCGGTGTGAAGGCAGACGGCACGGTCCTCTTTTATACCATTGACGGCAAGCAGGCAGGATACAGCGTAGGCTGTACCTTGAATCAGGTGGCGCAGAGACTCATCGAACTGGGCTGTGTGGATGCCCTGAGTATGGATGGCGGCGGTTCCACCACCATTGGAGCCGCATACCCGGATGGGAACGGAATGCAGGTGGTAAACCGTCCCTCAGACGGTTCCCAGCGGGCCAATAGTACGGCCATTTTTCTCACCACCCGTTTGCAGCCTACCGGCGTGGTGGGCAGCTACTATGTTACCCCCACGGATGGCATCCTGCTCTCAGGCGCAACGGTGCAGCTGACAGCAGCAGGGGTGGATACCGGCTACTACCCCACTGCCGGCAATGGGGTGACATGGTCGGTATCCGGCGGCGGCGGAAGTGTGAGTGAAGGCGGACTGTATACCGCCGGCAGCGAAAGCGGCACCTTCCGGGTGACAGCATCAGACGGCGTGGCCACCGGCTCAGGCTGGTTTACCACGGTGCGGACACCGGATGCCATTACTGTGACCAATGAGGCTTCAGGGGCAAAGGTAACATCATTGAACCTGAACCCAGGCCAGCAGGTCAATCTGAAAGCATCTGCTGTTTACCGTACCATGGCCCTTACCGCACAGGATACCTGCTTTACCTGGTCTGTGGACCCCTCTCTGGGGACTGTGGACGCCAACGGTGTCTTTACCGCATCCCAGAGCAGCGGCAGTGGAAATCTCAGGGTAAGCGCCGGAGACAAGAGCGTTACCATTCCTGTTACCATAGCCAGTCACATTACCTATCTGGACAATTGCGAAGGCAACCTGACTGCCTATACCGCTACCAATACCGCCACGCCTTCTGCGGAAACGGCACTGGAGTATGTGTACAACGGGAAGCAGAGCCTGAAAATGACCTATGACTGTACTGGCGGACAGGCCAGCCTGTCTGCCTCCCTCCCCATTCCCTCCGGAGACAGTTGGATTGGTCTGTGGGTATACGGAGATCAGTCGGGCAACCAGCTGATGGCTACCGCAGCCGATGGAAATGGACAGGCCCAGCAGTTCCTGCTGACCCATCTGGATTTTTCCGGCTGGAAGTATGTAATGGTACAAATGCCTGTCAATACTGTAACGCTCACCAGTCTGGATGTGGTATCGGGAGGGAATGCAGAGCATGCTGTCGGAGCGGTCTGGCTGGATCAGCTGGTAACGGCCAACCGGCAGGTTATGGATACAACCCCTCCTGCAGTGTCCATTGCTGTGTCGGGCGGTCAGGTGATCGCCACCGTCAAAGATGAGTTTGACAAGCAGATTCTGGCCCAGAATGTAACCCTTACCTATGATGGAAAACCCTTTACCGGGACCTGGAATCAGAGCAGCGGTACCATGACCGCCCCTCTGCCCTCCGGAACCAGCAACAGCATCCACCGGGTCACGGTGGTCGCTTCTGATGCCAGCGGCAATCTGGCCCGGGCCTCAACGGATTTGAAGCCGGTGCTGGAACTGTCCAGCCCCTTCGGGGATATGCAGGGCCACTGGGCAGAGCCATATGCCTCCTTCCTGTACTATGAGGGGATTTCTCAGGGAACCGGCGGCAACATTCCCCAATATCATCCCAATAAAAGCATCACCCGGGCAGAGTTTTTTGCCCTGGTAGCCCGGTGGATGGATTTGGACCTGAATGCCTATGCCGGTGTACAGCTCCCCTTTGCCGACGCCGCACAGATCCCCGACTGGGCAATGAGAGAGATTCAGGCCATGTACAGCCTGGGGATTCTTCAGGGGTCTGCCCAGGGGGGACAGCTTTGGGTCAATCCAACTGCTACCATTACCCGGGCAGAGGCCATGACCATCCTGGGCCGTACCCTGGAAAAAGGCTATCCTGCCGGGAATCTGACCTTCTCCGATGCCGGTCAGGTACCCTCCTGGGCCAGCTCCTATGTGCAGACCCTGGTTTCCCTGGGTATTGTAACCGGGAATAACAACTTGATCCGCCCCGCCGATTCCATCACCCGTGGTGAGGTGGCCAAGCTGCTGTATGCCATGCTATAATGGAAAGGCAAGAAAAAAGTGCGCAAAAGCGCACTTTTTTCTTGCCTTTATGTGGGCAGACGGCCGTATAGCTCCATCTGACGGTGAAGCTTGGCCGCCAATTCCGCACTGTCAAAGCCGGGCAATGCCCTCCAGCGCCAGTTTCCGCCGGAGGTAGAGGGGGTATTCATTCTGGACTCACTGCCCAGACCCAACAGGTCCTGCATCTGAACCACCGCCTGCTGGGCGGTGCTGGCCCAGATGGTACGCATCATGCCCCAGTGTTCCCCCTCCGCCGGGTCCAGGTGGAGATACTCCCGGGCATAGGCGATGTCTTCCGGGTTGGCGCTGCGGAGCCATCCCTGTACGGTGTCATTGTCATGGGTGCCTACATAGGCCACGCAGTTGGCAGGGTAATTGTAGGGCAGATAGTTGACGCCCTCCTCATCCCGGCTGTCAAAGGCAAATTGCAAAACCTTCATGCCGGGAAAGCCGGCGTCGTTGCGCAGTTGGTGTACCGAAGGGGTAAGGAAACCCAGATCTTCTGCAATAATCTCCTTTTTCCCCAGTGCCTGTTCTACCGCCTGAAAGAGCTTCATGCCGGGACCGGGCCGCCACCGCCCTCCGGCAGCGGTGGACTGGCCGTAGGGAATGGCATAGTAGCTGTCAAAGCCCCGGAAATGGTCAATGCGCAGGATATCGTAGATCCGGCACTGATAAGCGATGCGGTTGACCCACCAGCCATAGCCATCCTGCTCCATATAATCCCAATCAAACAGGGGATTGCCCCACAGCTGACCATCGGCAGCAAAACCGTCGGGAGGACAGCCTGCTACCTCGGTGGGGCAGAGCTGGTCATCCAGCTGGAACTGCTCCCGCTGCGCCCATACGTCTACGCTGTCGGCCGACACATAAATGGGCAGATCACCAATGATGCGGACGCCATGGCGGTTGGCGTAGTCCTTCAGAGCGTGCCACTGGTGGAAAAAGAGGAACTGTACACTTTTCCAGAAATCAATGTCATTGCCCAAGGCCCGCCGTACCCGCTCCAGCACCACAGGATCCCGGTTGCGCAGCGCAGGCTCCCACTGGGTCCAGGGCTGGCCGCCATTGGCCTCTTTGATGGCCATAAACAGGGCGTAGTCCTCCAGCCAGAAGGCCTGCTCGGTACAAAACAGCTGGTAATCCTCCGGCGGAACCGCCAGCAGCCGTTTGCAGGCCTGACGAAGGACCGGATAACGGCTGCGGTACAGTTTGCCGTAATCCACCGCTGCCGGATCGTTCCCCCAGTCCAGGCGGCGATACTCCTGGGGCTGCAACAGCCCTTCCTGCTCCAGATCGTCCAGATCAATCAGATAGGGGTTGCCTGCAAAGGTGGAATAGCTTTGATAGGGAGAATCTCCATAGCCGGTGGGACAGATGGGCAGAATCTGCCACAGGGACTGGCCTGCGGCCTGGAGAAACTCTACAAACCGTCGGGCAGAGCCTCCCATCGTACCCACACCGTACCGGGCAGGCAGGGAGGTAAGGTGCATCAAGATACCGCCGGTTCTCACAGTCTCACTTCCTTTTTGTTACGCTTTCCCCCACCAGCAGTTCATGGGGAATCAGTTCATGAACGGGAGCGCCCCCATCCCGAATCTGATGGAGCAGCAGCTCCACGCTGCGCCGGGCCAGCCCTTCCCCATCCTGCCGCACGGTTGCCAGACGGGGGACCGTGAATTGGCCCAGACGGATGCCGTCAAAGCCCAGAACCGAGATATCTCCCGGCACTGCCAGTCCACGATCCCGCAGCGCACGGACGGCACCCAAAGCCTGTACATCGGACATGGCAAATACTGCGGTCAGCCGGGGCAGCTTATCCAGCAGACGTTCCATGGCCTCATAGCCGCCCTCTACAGTAAAGCGGGCTGTTTCATAGTGCTGCTCCAGAGACAGGGGAAGACGGCGGTTTTGATAGGCTTGCAGAACACCCGTTAAACGGGCCTGGGCGGCGTTGGACTGCTCCACCCTGCCCCCCAGGATACCGATGATCTGGTGTCCAAGGCTCATCAGATATTCTACCGCCTGCCGGGCGGCACCGATATCGTCGGTGCTGACGCTGGACAGGTTGGGCAGAGACAGATTTGCAGCGGAATTGGTCACAAGGACGCAGGGGATGGTAATGGGGCTGAATCCGCTCTGAAACAGCCGCAGATTGCTGCCCAGGAAAAGAATGCCCAAAGGCCGCCGTTCCCGGCACACCTGAAGCGCCTGCTCAATCTCGTTGTCGTCCTCGTCAATGTAGTACAGCAGGCAGGGGTGGCCGCCGTCCTTGATTCTGGCCTGAATGCGCTCTACCAGATCGGCAAAGAGCATGTTCTGAGAGCCCTTCACGATGATGGCCACGCCGCTGCTGGCCTGCTGCTTGAGATGTCTGGCATTGTTGTTGCGCTGGAAGTGGTGCGCCTCCACCACTTCCAGCACCCGGGTACGGGTTTCCTCTGAGACTTCGGGGCGGTTGTTCAGCACACGGGATACCGTACCCACCCCGCAGCCGGACAGACGGGCAATGTCCTTGATGGTCAACGCAGCTCACCTCACACAATGGGATTCCGATTATCCTTTGACGGCGCCGGCAGCCACACCCTTGATGATGTGTTTCTGACAGGCCAGATAGAATACCACCACCGGAATGACCGCCATAATAAGGGCTGCCATAATGGCGCCCATATCCACCCGGCCGTAAGAGCCTTTCATGTACTGGATGACAATGGAAATGGTCTTGTACTTTTTGATATCCAGGGTCAGATAGGGCAGCAGGAAGTCGTTCCAGATCCACATGGTTTCCAGAATACCCACCGAAATATAGGTGGGCTTCATAATGGGAAGTACCACCGAGAAAAAGGTGCGGATGGGGGAACAGCCGTCAATCATGGCGGCCTCTTCAATCTCAATGGGAATGGCCTTGACAAAGCCGCTGAACATGAACACCGCCAAACCGGCGCCAAAGCCCAGGTAGATGATGATCAGGCCCCAGGGCGTACCCAGCCCCAGCCGGTCTGTCACCAGAGAGAGGGTAAACATGACCATCTGGAAGGGGACCACCATGGAAAAGATGCACAGGATATAAATACCCTTGGTCAGCCGGTTTTTCACACGGGTAATATACCAGGCGCACATGGAGGTACAGATCAGAATGACCAGGACCGAACCAATGGTAATGAATACCGTCCAGCCAACCGCCTCCAGAAAGTCGTACTGATTGATGGCGGTGGCATAGTTGTCCAGGCCGGTCATGGTGGTCTCATTGGGCAGCTTGAAGGGTTCCAGATTGATATAAGATTTCTTTTTGAAGGAATTGAACAGTACGATTACAATGGGCAGGATGTAAAAGATACTGATGAAGGTAAACAGGCCGGTGCCGGCCATTCCCAGGCGTTTTTTCCGAAGCATTTACTGCTGCACCTCCTTGGAGCGGGTGATCCGCAGCTGGACCATACCGATGGCCACCACCAGAATAAAGAAGAGAACGGCCTTGGCCTGTCCAACCCCTTCCCAGCCTACCCGGCCATAGAAGGTGTTGAAAATGTTCAGCGCCAGCAGCTCGGATAGCTTGGAGGGTTCGCCGGCGGTGAGGGACAGGTTCTGGTCAAAGAGCTTGAAGCCGTTGACCAGGGACAGGAAGGTACAGATGGTAATGGAAGGCATCATCATGGGAATGGTGACCCGGAACAGCCGCTTTGGCCCGTTGGCGCCATCAATAGCGGCGGCCTCCATCACATCACCGGGAATGGATTGCAGCCCTGCAATGTAGATGATCATCATATAGCCAATCTGCTGCCAGGCCACCAGGATAATCAGGCCCCAGAAGCCGTACCACTCGTTCAGATTGAGGGCGGTTGCCATGGGGGCCAGCAGGCCGTTGAAAATCAGCTGCCAGATATAGCCCAGTACAATGCCGCCGATCAGGTTGGGCATAAAAAATACCGTGCGGAAAAGGTTGGTGCCACGCAGCTTCTGGGTCAGGGCCAGGGCAATGGCAAAGGCGATGACATTGATAACCACCAGGGAAACCACCGCAAAGAGGGCAGTATACCAAAAGGCATGGACAAACATGGGGTCCTGGAAGGCTTTGATATAGTTGTTCAGGCCCACAAAGGTGGCATCCGTTACCGTGGTGAATTCACAGAAGGACAGCCAGACGCCCATAATAAAGGGTACGATAAATCCAATGGCAAAGGCCATTAATGTAGGCAGCAAAAAGATGGGAAAATACCGCTTGATCGCTTTTTCCAACAGATCCGCCTCCTCTCTCAGAATTGAAACACAAAGGCAGCGGGTGGGCAGAATGCCCGCCCGCTGCCTGCTTGCAGATGGAATGTGGGAGCTTAACCGGCCACTGCGGCGGCCTCAGCAGCCCAGCCGTCCACAAAGGCGGATACCACAGCGTCCCAGTTGGCGTCGCTCTGGTCGGCGGCATAGGTGGTCAGGGCGGAGCCTACGCCGTTCTTCCACTCCTCAGAGGGCATGGTGGTGAAGTTCCAGGACACGGAGGTGTAACCGTCGGCCACATACTG
>CALWOK010000011.1 GCA_944383125.1 uncultured Flavonifractor sp. | reverse complement strand
CAGGTGACGCAGCTGCGCCATGCCAACCCCTGGCTGCTGTGGCTGCTGCCGGTGGGAGGTCTGGCCATTGTCCTGCTCTATCGCATATGCGGGATGGAGGGGGACCGGGGGACCAATTTTGTGCTGGTGGCGGTACGGGAAAACCAGCCGCTGCGGCTGCGCACTGCCCCTCTGGTCTTTGTGTCCACCATGATAACCCATCTGGTGGGAGGCTCTTCTGGACGGGAGGGGGCCATCCTCCAGATTGGCGGCTCCATTTCCTCCAAGGTGGGCCGGTGGATGAGACTGGATGACAAAGACAGCCGGATCATCACCATGTGCGGGATGTCCGCCGCTTTTTCCGCCCTGTTCGGCACGCCCCTTACCGCCTCTATGTTTGCCATGGAAGTGACCAGCGTAGGGGTGCTCTATTATGCCGCCATTGTACCCTGCACCCTGTCCTCCATCATCGGTCTCTGGGTGGCCCAGCAGTTTCAGGTACCCCCCACCGCCTTCCAGCTGGAGGGGATTCCCAATCTCAGTCCCCTTACGCTGATCCAGGTGGTTGGCATGGGGATTCTCTTCGCCCTGCTGTCTATTTTCTTCTGCCGCATCATGCATGCAGCACCCCATATATATGACCACTTCCTGCCCCATCCGCTGGTACGGGCAGCGGTGGGAGGGGCGCTGGTGGTGGGCCTGACCTATCTGATCTGGCTGTGGAACCCGGGCAGCTACGACTACAACGGCGCCGGGGAGGCTGTTATCCATGCCGCTATTGATGGGAGGGCCAGACCGGAGGCATTTTTCTTTAAAATGCTCTTTACCACCATTACTCTGGGGGCGGGCTTCAAGGGAGGCGAAATTGTACCGGTCTTTTTCACCGGCGCCACCTTTGGCTGTACGGTTGCTCCTCTGCTGGGGCTGCACCCCTCCTTTGGGGCAGGACTGGGGATGGTGAGCGTATTCTGCGGCGTTACCAACTGTCCCATCACCTCCCTGCTCCTCTCCCTGGAGCTGTTTGCCGGGGACAGTCTGGGCATGTTTACCGGCCAGAGTTTATGCCTGTTTGCGGTATGTCTGGGGATATCCTATATGCTGTCCGGCTATTACGGGCTGTACAGCGAGCAAAAAATCGTATATAGTAAGTTGCGGCCGGAATTTATCAATCAGAAGGCCAACCAGACCAAAGAATGAGGAAGGAGAATCCCACCATGCTGCAATTCAATCATTTTAACTTCAATGTACTCAACCTGGAAAAGTCTCTGGCCTTCTACAAAGAGGCCCTGGAGCTGGAGCCGGTGCGGGAGAAAACGGCCCAGGACGGCTCTTTCAAACTGGTGTATCTGGGGGACGGGGAAACCCATTTTCAGCTGGAGCTGACCTGGCTGCGGGATCGTACCGAGCCTTATAACCTGGGGGATCTGGAATATCACCTGGCCTTTCTGACCGACCGTTTTGACGAGCTGCTGGCCCGCCATAAGGAGATGGGCTGTGTGTGCTATGAAAATCCCGGCATGGGGATTTACTTCATCCAGGACCCCGACGGCTACTGGATTGAAATTGTGCCGGTGAGAGGGTAAGCCTCCACCGGAACACCCATTGGACAGGACGGAGTGAGACTTTGGAAGGGACAGAACGCAGGCCGTCGGTGCGGCGGCTGGATTACCATTATATTGTGATGCAGGCCGGATTCTGGGCCATGTTTGCCGCCATTGTGGCCTACCAGACCGCTCTGCTGCTGGAGCGGGGTTTTTCCAACAGCGAAGCAGGGCTGATGACGGCGGTGCGCTGTCTGGCAGGCATTGTATTCCAGCCCCTTCTGGGGGGCTTTGCCGACCGCCACCCCCATCTGCCCCTGAAAGGGATTGTCTCCCTGTCCATGACCCTCTCCCTGGCGGCAGGGGTGTGGTATTGGATGGTACCCGGCATGGGATTGTGGGAAACCACCTTGGTGTGGGTGATGATCGGCGGGCTGGAGGTATGCTCCTATCCCCTGATGGATGCTATGGCCGTCCAGTTCATCAACGACGGTGTCCCTATCCGGTACAGCCTGGGCCGTGGGATTGGCTCTCTGGCCTATGCGGTGGTATGCGTGCTGCTGGGCTTCCAGGTGAGCGCTCTGGGCATGGAAAGTACCCTGGTAACCCATCTGATCCTGGTGGTGGTGGAAATCCTGCTGGTAGCCACCTATCCCGCCTATCAGGGCAAGCCTCAGGTGGAGCAGGCCGGCCCTCCGCCCCAGTCCGGCCTGGCCTTACTGCGGAGCAATCCCCCCTTTACCCTGATGCTGGCAGGGGTGTTCCTGGGCCTTACCGCCATTATGCCCCTGTCCAACTTTCTGGTGAATATTGTCACCGACCGGGGCGGCGGGCAGACCGACCTTGGGCTGGCCCTCTTTTTGATGGGGGCCTCCGAGCTGCCGACGGCCTTTTTCTTCCAAAAGCTGCTGCGCCGGCTGGGCAGCGGCAGGCTGCTGGCGCTGAGCATGGCCTTTGGCACCCTGAAAGGGGTATTGCTGCTGATGACCTTCAACTGCCTGGGGGTACTGGCTGTCCAGCCCATTCAGGTGCTTGGTTACGGCTTGTTTACCCCGGCCTCGGTCTATTTTGTCAATGAATCGGTGCCTCCCGCCGACCGGGTGCGGGGGCAGACGGTGATGATGGTGGCCTCCAACGGACTGGGGGGGATGATGGGGGGCGTGCTGGCGGGGTGGACCCTGGATCTGGGCGGGGTAAACCTGATGCTGACGGCCTGTATCCTCTGCGGCTGTGTGGGAACTGCGCTTTGTGCGGCATCCATCAGAATATTGGATAAAAAAATTCAAGGGCTATGAAATTTACCTCTTTCCAAACGGGCAAGATTGGTGTATGATAATGCCGGTTTTTAGAAGAGTCAACTTTAATGTACCCACATGGAGGTAAAACAGGAAATGAGAAAAACCAAAATCATCTGTACCCTGGGCCCCGCAGTCGACAATGAGGAGACCATCCGTCAGCTGATTCTCAAGGGCATGAACGCCGCCCGGTTCAACTTTTCCCACGGCAGCCATGAGGAGCAGCTGGCCCGGCTGACCATGCTCAAGTCTGTCCGTGACACGCTGGGCTATCCCGTTGCCACCATTCTGGACACCAAGGGTCCTGAGATCCGCATCAAGTCCTTTGCAAATGGTCCTGTGGTGCTGGAAAAGGGACAGGACTTCACCCTGTGCGTACAGGACGTGTCCGGCGATCAGAACCGTGTGTCCGTCACCTATGCCAATCTGCACAACGAGGTGGGTCCCGGCTGCCGCATTCTGGTGGATGACGGCCTGATCGAGCTGAGAGTCACTGAGATCAAGGGAGATGAGATCCACTGCACCGTGGAAAACGGCGGTCCTCTTTCCAATAACAAGTCCATCAATATTCCCGATGTAGCCATTCATCTGCCCTCTCTCACCGACAAGGACCGGGAAGATCTGCGCTTTGCTGCTGAGAACGACTTTGACTTTGTAGCCGCCTCCTTTGTGCGCAAGGCCAGCGACGTGGAGGATATCCGTGCCGAGCTGTGCAAGCACCCCGGCGGCGAGAAGGTCCAGATTATCTCCAAGATTGAGAACCGTGAGGGTGTGGAAAACCTGGACGCCATCATTGAGGCCTCTGACGGCATCATGGTGGCCCGTGGCGACCTGGGGGTGGAAATTCCTGCCCATGAGGTACCTGTCATCCAGAAGCGCATGATCAAGGCCACCATCCGCAAGGGTCTGCCCGTCATCACGGCCACCCAGATGCTGGACTCCATGATGCGCAACCCCCGTCCCACCCGTGCCGAGGTGTCCGATGTGGCCAACGCTGTATTTGACGGTACCTCCTGCGTGATGCTGTCCGGCGAAACTGCCTCCGGCAAGTACCCCATTGAGGCGCTGGAAACCATGGTAGCCACCGTTACCGCTGCCGAGGGCGCCACCGACTACTGGGGCCGTTTCCGGGAGAGCAATCTGCTGCCCGAAATCGCCGGCATCAGCGACGCCATTACCCATACCTGCTGCCTGACTGCCATGGACCTGAAGGCCACCGCCATTCTGGCTCCCACCAAGTCCGGCTATACCGCCAAGGTCATTTCCCGTTTCCGCCCTGCCTGCAATATCATTGCCCTGAGCCAGAGCGAGTCTACCCGCCGTCAGCTGGCCATCTGCTGGGGCGTTCATCCCTACCTGTGCGGCGAGGTGGACTCCACCGACCGGATGTTCTCCCTGGCTGTTGATGTTGCCCGGAAGGAGGGCGCAGTCAAGGCGGATGACACCGTTGTAATCACGGCCGGCGTACCTCTGGGTATTTCCGGTACCACCAACCTGATCAAGGCCCAGGTTGTGGGAGGCCCCATCTGAGTTCAGTAAAAAAGGACTGTTGCCATATGGCAACAGTCCTTTTTTCATTCTTTCACCAGGATATCCTGCTGCTCCGGGTGGCTTTCAAACCATTTCACCGCATAGGCGCAGGTGGCAGCCGCCTTCATGCCGCTCTGGCGCAGCTGCTCTACGGCCCCCTGTACCAACTGTCCGGCTACCCCCTGTCCCCGGAGGGAGCCGTCCACAAAGGTATGGTTGATGTTGGCTACCCCCGGTTTCTCCTCCGGAAAGGTGATCTCGGCGATCAGTTGTCCCCCTTCGTTGGTGGCCCAGAGACGGCCGGGTTGGCTGTTAAACTCCATTGGAATACCTCCTTTTCCAAAATCAATGGCGAGGGCGGGTGCGAATCGAACACACCAGGACGGGAATACCGTCCCCAACGGTTTTGAAGACCGCGGGGCTCACCAGATACCCTTCCGCCCCCATATGGCGGGACAGGTTACAGAAATCTGCGTCCCTCTCCCATCCGTTTGGTCACTCTGATCCGGTCCCAATATTCCAGCAGCAGCAGGGCATACCGGCGGGAAATCCCCAGAAGATCTCTGGCCTGGGCCAGCGTGAAGGTGGCACTGCCAAAATGATGCCGCAAGTATCGCTGTGCCTCTTCACAGGATGCCCCCCAGGCCCGATACTGGGGGGACAGGGGAGCCAATACCCCTCGGTCTGCCAGCGCACGTCCTGCGGCCCTGCAAGCGGCAAGTTCCGTTGGAAAGTACGCTTCCATCTCCCGGTTGGAGGGGGGGCATAATCCCGCTTCCCGGTAGCGCATACACAGGGCCTGTTCCATGACGGGATCAGACTGGGGCCGGCTTGGTATGGCTTGTACCGGTTGTGCCTGCTCCTGCTGGCAGTACCCGGCGGCCAGCCTCTCCAAACGGGCAATCCGCCGGGGATCTTTTCTGCCCCGGAGCGGGGGCGTGGCGTCCACCACCACACCGCCGCCAATGGTCAGCACCGGAGAGAAAAACCGTACCACAAACTTATCCCCAGGCGCAGCCGCCAGAGGGGTATCGAGCCGCAGCTGGGCAAAGCCGGATGTACCCGGCAGAAGACGGTCCTGTCCCAAAAGGATGCAGCGGGCTGTAACCGCTCGCCCCCCATGGTGGAGATGGAGGGTGGAGTTGTTTTTTACCCCATAGGGGGATTGGGCCAGCACAGACAGGGACACATCCAGCCGTTGGGTCAAGGTAAGGCTGTTTGCGGGCGCCAGGGTATCCCCCCGGTTGATCTGGTGTACCTTCACCCCTGCCAGATTCACCGCAGCCCGGCAGCCGGAGGGAAGCATCTCCACCGGCTTGCCGTGGCACTGGAGGGTGCGTATGCGGGCCTGCCGCTGGGAAGGCCACAGGGTAACGGTTTCCCCCTGCCGAAGCGGCCCGCCAGTGAGGGAGCCGGTCACAACGGTACCGCTGCCTGAAACCGAAAAGACCCGATCCACATGGAGCCGGAACGGCCCGTCAGCAGGCGGCGCCGCCTGAAATGCAAGAGCAGCCAAATACTCTTTCAATTCATTGATCCCCTGTCCGCTGACAGCGGACACCGGCACAACCGGCGCCTGTTCCAGAAAGGTTCCTTGGACCAGTTCTGCCACCTGCTGCCGCAGCCCCTGCCGTTCCCCCAGGTCGGAGCGGGTCAGCACAATGATCCCCCGTTCCATCCCAAGCAGGGACAGAATGGCAAGATGCTCCCTGGTCTGGGGCATCGGCCCCTCGTCGGCGGCAATGGCCAGCAGCACCAGATCCATTCCGGCACACCCTGCCAGCATGGTAGGGATAAAGTGCTCATGGCCCGGCACATCCACCACCCCCAGCACCTTGCCGTCAGGCAATTCCAGAGGTGCAAACCCCAGTTCGATGGTCAGGCCCCGGCGGCGTTCCTCTGCCAGCCGGTCGGTATCCACCCCGGTGAGGGCCTTGACCAAAGCTGTCTTGCCATGGTCCACATGGCCGGCAGTTCCCACAATCATCTTTCCCCTCCCGCCCATGCAGCCAGAGCAGCCTGAATGATGGCTTCCTCTCCGGGCAGCAGGGTACGCACATCCACCAGCAGCCTATGGTTGTGAATACGGGTAATGATGGGGGGACGCCATTGCCGGAGGGCCTGTTCCAGCCCTTCCGGCCCCGCCGGAGGACACAGTTCCACCCCCCAGGAAGGCAGCGCCTCTCCCGGCAAGGCACCGCCTCCCACCTGCCCTGCACAGGAAACGGCAGCACAGGGGCAGAAGGAGGAGAGGGCAGCGGCCAGCTGCTCTGCCTTTTGTTGCAGCTCCTCCTGTTTTGCTGCCAGCATTGCCGGCGCAGGGGGAAGGAGTCCGTCCCGCCAGTCCAGCAGGGTAGCCTCCAGGGCCGCCAGGGACAGCTTGTCCAGCCGCAAAGCCCGGGCCAGGGGATGGGCTTTGAGCAGGGCAAGGTGCTCGCTTGTCCCCAATAAAATACCGCACTGCGGCCCGCCCAACAGCTTATCCCCGGAAAAGGACAACACCTGGACCTGGGGCAGCCACTGGGATATGGTGGGATAGTCCGGGGGCCACGGGCCAGGTCCCAGAGCGCCGCTGCCCAAATCGCCCAGCAGGGGAACCCCATACCGCCGGGCCAAAGGGGCCAGTTTCTGCGGGGCGACGCTCTGGGTAAAGCCCATGATTTTAAAATTACTGGGGTGGACCTTTAGCAGGGCCTGGGCCTGTCCGGAGGAAAGCACCCGCTCATAGTCCTCCACCCGGGTTTTATTGGTGGTTCCCACTTCCACCAGACGAGCGCCGCTCTGGGCCATAATGTCAGGCACACGGAAGGAGCCGCCGATTTCCACCAGCTCCCCCCGGGAGATGGCAACCCCCAGGCCGGGGGTAAGGGCGGTCAGCATCAGCAGAACGGCAGCGGCATTGTTGTTCACCGCAAAGGCCCCTTCTGCTCCCGTAAGGGTACACAGCAGCTCTTCCACATGGGCGGTGCGGCTGCCCCGACTGCCCTGCTCCAGGTGGTATTCCAGGTTGGAGTAGCCTTCTGCGGTCCGGACTACCGCCTCCACCGCCCGGGGACTGAGGGGAGCACGGCCCAGGTTGGTGTGGAGCACCACGCCGGTGGCGTTGACCACCCGCCCCAAACGAGGCTGGGAGCGCTCCTCTGCCAGGGCCAATCCCCGCCGGGCAATCTCCTCCAGCGGGGGGATGGAAGCGGCAGGGGCGTGGCGCAGGATTTCCCGCAGCTCTGCCAGGGCCAGTCTGGCCCCTTCTTTCCGCAGCGCATAGGGCAGAGCGTCGCAGCTCAAAGGGGGACAGGCCAGCAGCCGGTCCATCCGGGGCAGCCCGGACAAAAGGCGCTCCTCCATTGCCATACCTCCTTCCCCGATTCCCCAGCAGTATACCACAGTTTTCCCCGCTGCGCACATAAACTTTTTGGTTTTCAGAAAACAGCCCTAAATATAGTCAATCCAAGGAAACATTCATCATTGACAGAGTACTCACCCTCCGGTTATGATGCTGTTGTGAAACCTGATTTTGTGAATGCTTTGGAAGGAGCGAATGCAATGCGTGTCTTTGAAACCAGCGTACAGGAGCTGAAGCACGACGTACTGGAATCGGTGGCCCGTCTGGCCTGGAACGATGATTTACAGACCGGTATTCTCGATATCCCTGAGGAACTGATCCCCGGCCCTGAGGCCCGGATGCGCTGCTGTATCTATAAAGAGCGGGCCATCATTTCCCAGCGTGTGAAGGTGGCCATGGGAGGGGACCGCACCAACCCCAATCTGGTGGAAGTGCTGGACATTGCCTGTGACGAGTGTCCTGTCACCGAAATTACCATAGGCCCCTCCTGCCGTGGGTGTATCGCCACCCGCTGTGTCCATACCTGTCCCAAGGATGCCATCACCGTGGTCAATCATAAAGCGCATATCGACCATAAGAAGTGCATCACCTGCGGCAAATGTATCACGGCCTGTCCCTATGGGGCCATTGAAAAGAAAACCCGTCCCTGCGAGCGTGGCTGTAAGGCGGGGGCCATCTCCATGGGCGAAAACAAAAAGGCCTTTATTGACCCTGCCAAGTGTACCTCCTGCGGCGCCTGTATCTATCAGTGTCCCTTTGGCGCCATTATGGACAAGTCTTTTATCGTGGATGCCATTCAGGCCCTCCAGGGGGCGGACAAGTGGGGCTTCCATGTCTATGCCGCTGTGGCTCCTTCCATTGCCGGTCAGTTTGCCCCTGCCGATCTGGGCCAGGTGGTCACCGGCCTGAAAATGCTGGGCTTCCATGAGGTGGTGGAGGTGGCCCTGGGCGCCGATATGACCGCCAAGGAAGAGGCTGTCGAGCTGGAGGAAAAGGAGCTGCTGGCTTCCTCCTGCTGTCCTGCCTTTGTGGACTATGTGGAGAAGAACTTCCCCGACCAGGCCCATCTGATCTCCCACACCCCCTCTCCCATGATTATGATTGCCCGCCACATCAAGCAGCGTGATCCTTCTGCCAAGGTGATTTTTATCGGGCCATGTGTGGCCAAGAAGATGGAAATCAAGCTGGGCAAGACCATGCGGGCGGTGGATATTGCCCTCACCTTTGAGGAGCTGTACGCCATGTTTGAGTCCAGGGACATTGACGTGGCCAAGCTGGAGTATACCGATCTGGATCACGCCAGTGGTTTTGGCCGCTCCTTTGCCCGCAGCGGCGGTGTGTCCGCCGCCGTAGTTGAGGCGCTTAAGGAGCGGGGCAGCGAGTTCCAGGCCAAGGCCATGCCCTGCAGCGGCCTGGAGGCCTGCAAGCTGGCCTTCCTGAAGGCATCCAAGGGTGTGGGCGACTTCAACTTTATTGAGGGCATGGCCTGTGAAGGCGGCTGTGTCCAGGGTCCTGCCCAGCTGATCCGCTCCAACAAAAACCAGGGTGATGTGGACCGCCATGCCAAGCAGGCGGAAGGCCGCACCATTGAAGGGGCTGTGAAAGAGGCCCAGACCTCCACCCCCGCTGAACTGTAACTGACGAAACAAGCACCCCTGCTCATGTGGGCAGGGGTGCTTGTTTCATTTT
>CALWOK010000010.1 GCA_944383125.1 uncultured Flavonifractor sp. | reverse complement strand
ATTGAACACAACAAGAATGGTCTGGTTTATCTCACCGCCGACGGCTTTGAGGAAGCCGGCGGGGTATCCCACGGCTTTTCCACCCGGCTGGGCGGGGTATCCGAGGGGGTGTTCTCCTCCCTCAACCTGAGCATGAACCGGGGGGACAACCCGGATCAGGTACGGGAAAATTACCGCCGGTTCTGTGCCGCCATCGGGGTGGATCTGACCCATATAGTATGTTCCAGCCAGGTACACGGGGACACGGTGCGCACCATTACCACCGCCGACGTTGGCATCGGGCTGGATCAGCCCGAGCCCTGGCAAGCAGATGGCCTTGTCACCGACATCCCCGGTGTGGTGCTGACGGTGTTCAGCGCCGACTGTCTGCCCATCCTGCTGTACGACCCGGTGCGCCGGGTGGTGGGTGCGGTACACGCCGGCTGGCGGGGTACCGCCCTGGGGGTGGTCAACCGGGCGGTGGAGCGGATGGTAGAGTGCTACGGCTGTCAGCGGCTGGACATTCTGGCGGCCATTGGCCCCGGCATCTCCAAGTGCTGCTTTGAAACCCACGAGGACGTCCCCAACGCCATGACGGAAGCCATGGGGGCCTCTGCCCTCCATGGGATTCAGGTACTGCCCAGCGGCAAGTTCCATGTGGACTTAAAGGCCCTCAACGCCCGGCGGCTGGAGAGCGCCGGCCTGAACCCGGAGCATATTGCGGTGTCGGCGGACTGCACCGCCTGTCTGCCTGAAAAATACTGGTCCCACCGCATTACCAAGGGGGAACGGGGCAGTCAGGCCGCCATGATTTCCCTGATCTGAACCAACACCCAGGCGGGCGGCTGTTAGCCGCCCGCCTTTTTCGACTGGAGGATACGCCTTTGAACAAGCACCTGTTTTCCCGGCTGGGGGCCGCTGTGCTGGCCCTCTGCCTGCTGTTGACGGGCTGCGGGGAACCGCAGGAGCCTGTGGACTCCCCCACCCCGTCTCCCACCGCCACCCCCACCCCGGTGGCGGCGGAATTTGCCCTGGCCTGCTATCCCGACGCCGGATTCCACCCCATCACCGGCACCAACCGCACCAACCTGTCCCTGGGGGGGCTGATCTATGAGGGGCTGTTCGCCCTGGACCAGACCTTTACCCCGGTGGAAACCCTGTGCAGCGCCTATACCACCTCGGCGGACGGGCTGACCTGGACCTTTACCCTCCGGCCGGGGGTCACCTTCTCCGACGGCACCCCCCTGTCGGCCGGCCAGGTGGTGTCCTCTCTGGAGCTGGCCCGCGGCAGCACCCTGTACGGAGCACGGTTTGGCGGCATTGCTTCCATTGCCGCCGGGGAGGGCAGCGTGACCATCACCCTGAGCCAGCCCAACAGCAGTCTGCCCGCCCTGCTGGACATTCCCATTGTGCTGGAGACCGGCGGCACCCCCCTGGGTACCGGACCCTATGTGCTGTCGGGGAGCGGAGAGGGATATGCGCTCACCCGAAATCCCAGCTGGTGGCGGGGGGAGCCTCTTCCCCGCTCCACCATTCCCCTGCGCACCATTCAGGAGGCGGACGATTTGATCCACGCCTTTGACACCCGGGAAATCTCTCTGGTGGCAACCGACCTGACCGCCACCGGCGCCATGGGCTTTTCCGGTACCTTCAATACGGTGGACTACCCCACCACCACCATGCTCTATGTGGGCTTTAACGCCTCCTCCGGCCCCTGTGCCAATGCCGGGGTGCGCAAGGCCCTGTTATACGCCCTGGACCGGGAGACCATTGCCACCTCCCTGTACTCCCGCCATGCCGTGGCCGCTCCCCTGCCCATCCACCCGGCCAGCAGCCTGTACCCCGCCGCCCTGGCAGACACGCTGAACCACTCCCCCCAGGAGGTGGCGGACACCCTCACCGCCGCCGGATGGACCCAGAACAATGGGGTATGGGTCAACGGACGGCAGACCCTGTCGGTGGAGCTGGTGGTATCTGCCGAAAACCAGGACCGTCTGGCCGCCGCCGACCGGATTGTCAAGGATTTGCGGGACGCAGGGGTCCAGGCCACCCTGACCAAGCTGAACTGGACCGACTACCTCTCTGCCCTGGAGCGGAAGGACTTTGACCTCTACCTGGGGGAGGTGCGTCTCACCGCCGACTTTGACCTGACCGCCCTCCTCACCCCCGGCGGCGCCCTGAACTACGGAGGCTACAACAACCCGGACACCGTACAGAAACTGAATACCTTCAGGGCGTCCACCGGCGAGGGCCGGGGGTGGGGCGCCAAGGAGCTGTGCCAGCAGCTGGCGGATGACCCGCCCTTTGGGGTGATCTGCTTCAAAAACTGGTCGCTGCTGACCCAGTGGAGCGGCATGACCAATCTGACCCCCACCCAGCAGAACCTGTTCTATCAGTTCTGGGCCTGGGATCTGGGGGGCTGACGGCAAGCGTCACAAAATCGTCAGATAATTTTAAACATGTTTCTGCCCGCCCGGTATATACTGAGTGTACTAATGCAAGTGGTACACTGTCCCAAAAGGAGGGTCTTATGATCCAGTTAAATTACCGGGACGCCCGCCCCATTTATGAGCAGGTGCGGGACGGACTGCGGCACCTGGTGGTGACGGGGGCCTTACAGGCGGGGGATAAGCTGCCGTCGGTGCGTGCGCTGGCCTCCTCCCTGGCCATCAACCCCAACACCATCCAGCGGGCCTATGAATCCCTGGAGCAGGAGGGATATCTCTACACCATATCGGGCAAAGGCTCCTTTGCCGCACCCCAGACCGACGTAAACGCCGCCCGGCGGGAGGGGCTGCTCCGGCGCTTTGACGCCTCGGCAGCCGAGCTGCTCTTTCTGGGCATGACCGCCCGGGAGCTGTCCCTGCGGCTGGACGCCCTGGCAGGCCGGACGCCGGCAGAGAGGAGTGAGAAACATGATTGAAGCCAGGAATGTGGTAAAAACCTTTGACGGCTTCCGGGCCTTGGACGGGCTCACCATGACAGTGCCCAAGGGGGCCATTTACGGCCTGGTGGGGCCAAACGGGGCGGGCAAGTCCACCCTGCTGCGCCACGTCACCGGGGTTTACCGGCAGGACTCCGGTTCCGTCTTGCTGGAGGGCAACCCCATCTATGAAAACCCCGCCGCCAAAGCCCGCATCTCCCACATCCCCGACGAGCTGTACTACTTTCTGTCGGCCTCCACCCGGGACATGATGCAGTTTTACAAGGGGTTTTACCCCCGCTTTGATCTGGCCCGCTACCAGGCCCTGAAGGATATCTTTACCAATGTGGACGAAACCCAGCCCATCCGGCGGCTGTCCAAGGGCATGCAGAAGCAGTCGGCCTTCTGGCTGTCCCTGTGCTGCCGTCCCGAGGTGCTGGTGCTGGACGAACCGGTGGACGGTCTGGACCCGGTGATGCGCCGTCAGGTGTGGTCCCTGCTGATGGGGGACGTGGCGGAGGCAGGCACCACGGTGCTGGTGTCCTCCCACAACCTGCGGGAGCTGGAGGACGTGTGCGACCATGTGGGCATCCTGTCCCGGGGGAAGGTACTGATTGAGCGCTCCCTGTCCGATTTGCAGGAAAACGTGGTAAAGATGCAGGTGGTGTTCCAGGAGCGGGAGCTGCCCCGGCTGCCGGAAGATCTGGAAGTACTCCATGTGTCCCAGGTGGGGCGCATCCATACCCTCATCATCCGCAGCAATGCCACCGACGTTACCAACCGTCTGGCGGCCTACGCCCCCATTCTCATGGAGGCCCTGCCCCTGACTCTGGAAGAAATCTTCATTAATGAGCTGGGAGGCGAGGACTATGGCGTCCGGGAACTGGTACTTTAACATGACCCTGCTGCGGAAAAACGCCGCCCGGTTCTGGCCCATCTGGGGGGTCTATGCCCTGCTGTGGGTGCTGATGCTGCCGGTGGGCATCCTGAGCAGCCGGAGCACCTGGGATCAGACCGCCGCCCGGGAATATCCCCTGTTCCTTCTGGACAGTCCTATTACGGTAGCCCTGGCCCTGCTCTTTGGTCTGCTGTGCGCCATGGCGGTATTCTCCTATCTGTGCTCCAGCCGCTCGGCGGGGATGCTCCACGCCCTGCCCATCCGGCGGGAGGGGCTGTTTTGCACCAATTACCTGTCGGGGCTGGCCTTCCTGCTGCTGCCCAACCTGGGGGTATTTTTGCTGGGCCTGCTGGCGGCCGCCCTCAACGGAGCGGTGGTGTTCAGCAGTCTGTTTACCTGGCTGGTGGCCGTCAGCCTGATGGAGCTTTACTTTTATTCCTTCGGGGTGCTGTGCGCCATGTTTACCGGCCATATCCTGGCCCTGCCTGCCCTCTACCTCATCCTTAGCTTTCTCCCCCTCACCCTGGCCTATCTGGTGAAAAATCTGGTCAGCACCTTCCTCTTCGGCTTTTCGGGGGCCATGTGGATGGAGGATTGGGCCACCTGGCTCACCCCTGCTGTCAAGCTGCTGCGGGGGATTGGTACCCACTACCCCACCGGGGATATTGTGCGCTTTTACGGGTTAGGCCCTCTCACCCTCTACGCCCTGGTAGGTGTGGGGATGGCAGGCATTGCCCTGGCCTTCTACCGCCGCCGCCAGCTGGAAACGGCCGGCGATGTGATCAGCGTCAAATGGCTGCGGCCGGTATTCCAGTATGGGGTGGCTCTCTGCTCCGCCCTGGCCATCGGGGCCTTCTTCTACGCTATTTTCTACCAGCTGCTCCCCACCGGGGCCTGGACCCTGCTGGGCTGGATGCTGCTGTGGGGAGCGGTGGGCTGCTTCATTGCCGCCATGCTGCTCCAGAAGCAGTTCTGGGTGTTCAAATCCAGCTGGAAGGGCTGCGTGGTATTCCTGTGCTGTCTCACGGGGATACTCTGCCTGGTGGAGCTGGACGTGGTGGGCTTTGAGCGCACCATCCCCAAGGCCGCCCAGGTCAAACGTATCACCATCTGGGGCACTGATTCCTCCCCCTATGACAGCGGCAACCACAGCGGCCTCACCGTGACCGAGCCGGAGGCTATTGAGCAGGCCCTGGCCCTCCACCAGTCCATTGTGGACCGGAAAGACGCGCTGGAGGCCGGTCTGTCCCAGGGGGAATACCGCAACACCTGGAATGTGACCGCCTCCGGTCTGGACATTCAGGAGGAGGGCTATGTGAGTCTGACGCTGGATTATACCCTGACAGACGGTTCCGTTCTGGCACGGAAATATGCTCTGCCTGTGACCGCCAGCCTGCTGGAGGAGCCGGACTCCCCCGCCGCCCTGCTGCAGGGGCTTCTCAACCGGCCGGAACTGGTGTATAATGCTTATCTGGGCCGTACCCTGAACAACCAGGAAGCCCGGTACACCGGGGCAGCCTTAGCCAGCCTCTATGACCCGGAGGCGGGCAGCTATGACTATGAGGTGCTCCCCGCCCAGCTGGCGGAACCGTTGCTGGAGGCCGTCAAAGCCGATATCCTGGAGGGCAATCTGGGCCGCCGGTATCTGCTGGAGGATCAGGAGCGGCGGGACAACTGCTGCTACACCGATCTGGAGCTGACCTTCCGGGATCTCTCCGGCCAGCCCGGCGCTTCCGCCGTCCCCACCAATGCGGGTCACGCCTCGGTGACCCAGGCGCAGACCGACCCCACCTTTACCATCACCATTACCCTGCAAAAGAGCGCCGTCCACACCATGGAGGTGCTGAAGGACTACCCCAACGCCTTCCTGTCCCAGACTCAGGTTGCCCAGATGGAGGCCGCCCTCCCGCAGCCCTGAGCTGGCATCACACGGGCAGCATCTTCTGCCCCAAAGGAGCCTTGTTATGAAACCACTGCTGCGTGTTCCCGCCCTGCTCTCCCTGTCCCTGGTCTTTGCCCTGTCCTCCGCCTGCGGGGGCGGTACGCCCGGGGCCTCCGCTGCCCCCACCGTCAGCCCCAGCCCTGTGGTGGAGCCGGCGGTAAGCGCCACCCCCTCTCCTGAGCCGGTGGAAAGCGTCGTTCCCTCTGCCGACCCTGTGCCCTCCCCGACTCCCAGCGTCAGCCCCAGCGCCCAGCCCGCCAGCGGCACCGCTCTGGCCGACTGGAGCTGGTTTGACGACGCCGTCTTTGTAGGGGACTCGGTGTCCCTCAAGCTCACCGGCTATGTCACCAAAATGCGCCAGAGTGAGAGCGACTACCTGGGCAAGGCCCAGTTCCTCACCGCCGGCAGCCTGGGCAGCGGCAATGCCCTGTGGGAGGTGAGCGACAAGTCGGTCCACCCCCTGTACCAGGGTACCAAAATGCGCCTGGAGGACTCGGTTGCCGCCTGCGGAGCCAAAAAGCTCTATATCCTGCTGGGGATGAACGACGTGGGCATGTACGGCGTGGAGGACTCGGTGAAAAATATGGAGACCCTGCTGGGGCTGATTGTGGAGAAAACCCCCGATCTCCAGGTATTTGTCCAGTCGGCCACCCCCATCCACAAGGGCAATGAGAAAAAGGTGCTCAACAACGCCAACCTGGTGCTCTACAACCAGGGGCTGGAGGAGATGTGCCAGCGCAACGGCTACAACTATGTCAACGTCTCCTCGGTGCTTGCCGACGCCGAGGGCTATCTGCCCGACGAGTATTGCAGCGACGCCTCCGGCATGGGGATGCACTTCACCGACGCCGCCTGCGAAATCTGGGTGGACTACCTGCGGCAGGACGCCGCCGCCCGCCTGGCCGGGGCATAAATGCACACAACGTACAACAGGGCCGCCCGGCATGGGCGGCCCTGTCATAGTTTTCCTTGATTTCTGCCGGTCTTGTGCTATCATGTTGGTAAGTATCGGTGGCAGGGGCATTCCGCCCACGCCGTCAACCCACAGGAAGGATGATGCTCCCATGAACGCAGTACCCGCCAAAATCGGGGTGTGGTTCTATCTGCTCTTTACCCTGGCCAGTCTGATCACCGCCATCGTCTTTTACTTCACCGCCACAGGCATGGGCAACATTGCCATCATCTGTCTGCCGCTGTGGATGGCCTACACCGTGTATTCCGTCATCAAAAGCCTGGCCGACCTCATCGGGCGGCAGCAGCGGGTGACCAACTTTACCCGGATGCTGGACCGGTGGCAGGACGCCTTTGAAAGTCGGGGCAAGGCCCTGCTGCTGCTCTTTTTCATGACGGTGGCGGTGGGCGCCGTCAAGCTGGCGGTGCCGGTGATTCTGGTTCAGTTTTAAGTCGAAGGAGGCTTACTTATGTCCATTCTCATTCAAAACGGTACCCTTATCTGTCCGGAAGGGCCTGTCCAGGCCGACCTGCGGGTGGAGGGGGATCAGATTGTCCAGATTGGCCCCAACCTGCCGGTGGGAGACAGTCAGGTCATGGACGCCGCCGGGAAGCTGGTATTCCCCGGCTTTATCGACACCCATACCCATTTTGAAATGAACAAGGGTACCATCCGGGAGACCGCCGACAACTGGGAAAGCGGTACCCGGGCAGCCCTGGCGGGAGGCACCACCTGTGTGCTGGACTTTGCCGAACCGGCCCGGGGTGCCTCCCTCCAGTCTGCCCTGGAGGAGTGGCACGCCCGGGCAGAGGGCCATGCCTCCTGCCACTACGGCTTCCACATGACCATCAAGGACTGGGACAGCCGCATTGTGGCCGAGCTGCCTGAGATGACCGCCCAGGGCGTCACCTCCTACAAGGTCTATCTGGCCTATGCCAACATCCGGGTGCCTGACGGGGTGGCCTATCAGGCCATCAAGGCGGTGGCGAAAGAGGGGGGCATTGTGGGGTGCCACTGTGAAAACGGCGACCTCATTGACCAGGCCATTGCGGAACTGAAGGCGGCAGGCAAGCTGTCTCCCGCCAGCCATCCCCTGTCCCACACCGCCGTCATGGAGGCCGAAGCGGTCACCCGCTGGCTGGCCCTGGCGGAGCAGGCGGGGGTACCGGTGAATGTGGTTCACCTGTCCACCCAGCGGGGCCTGGAGGCCGCCCGGCAGGCCCGGGCCAGAGGGCAGCAGGTCTATCTGGAGTCCTGCCCCCAGTACTTTACCCTCACAGAGGACAAGTACCAGCTCCCCGGCTTTGAGGGGGCCAAATATGTGTGCGCTCCCCCCCTGCGGCCCCAGAGCGACGTGGACGCCCTGTGGACGGCCCTGGAACAGGGGGAGATTGATACCATTGGTACCGACCACTGTTCCTTCCACTTCCACCCCACCAAGGAGCTGGGCAAGGAGGACTTCTCCGCCATTCCCGGCGGCATTCCGGGTACCGAGCACCGGCCCGCCCTCATGTACACCTATGGCGTCAAGACCGGCCGACTCACCCCCCACCAGCTAATGCTGGCCCTGGCGGAGCATCCCGCCAAGCTTTTTGGCATGTTCCCCAAGAAGGGTACCTTGCAGGTGGGCAGCGACGCCGATATTGTGATCTTTGACCCCGATTATACCTGGAGGATTTCCGCCGCCACCCAGTACCAGCGGGTGGACTACACCCCCTATGAGGGCATGGAGATGGCAGGCCGGACGGATACCGTACTCCTCAGCGGTGTGGTTGCCGTAGAGGGGGGCAAGGTGGTGCAGGAAAACCTGGGCCAGTATGTCCACCGCGGCCCCTCCCAGTTCTGGCGGTGAAGATCGGCGGAGTACTGATGGCCTCCGGCCAGGGCAGGCGGTTTGGCTCCAACAAGCTGCTGGTACCGGTAGAGGGAATTCCCCTCTACCAACGGGCCATGACCACTCTGGCGAGGGCCGGGCTGCACCGGCTGGCGGTGTGCTCCCCCTATGAGGAGGTGCTGTCTGCCGGGGCTTCTCTGGGCCTTCTCCCCCTGTCCAACCCCAACGCCCAAGAGGGCATTTCCGCCTCCATCAGGCTGGGCCTGGAGGCCATGAGCGATATGGACGGGGTGCTCTTTGCGGTGTGTGACCAGCCATATCTGACAACAAAAAGTATTCAAAGACTGATACATTCCTTTTTACAATCAAAAACCGCCATCTGCGCTCTGTCCTGGCAGGGTCAGCGGGGCAACCCGGTTCTCTTCCCCCGCCAGCTGTTTGGAGAACTTTCCGCCCTCACCGGGGACACCGGCGGCGGTGCCGTTATCCGCCGCCACCCGGAGCGGCTGGTGCTGGTGGCGGCCTCCTCTCCCAGGGAACTGGCCGACGTGGACTGCCCCGGCGACCTGGAGGGGGCTGCCCTACCCTGACAGCAACAAATCTGCTTGTGTTTTACTTTTCTGTGTGGTATACTGTGGACACGAAATAAACGGCCCCCGTTTATTTCAGTCCCGGCAAATCACACGAGAAAGAGAGGAAAATCTATGAAAAAGCGTATTTCTGCTCTGTTCCTGGCCCTGGCCCTGATGCTCAGCCTGGCCGCCTGCGGCGGTGGCGGCGGTGTGGCCGGAACCTACAAGCTGACCGAGATGAACATAGAAGGCGTAAACATGGATCTCACCAAGCTGGCCAGCACCTTCGGCATGGAAGTGAACATCACCCTGGACCTGAAGGCGGACGGCAGCTTCATCCTGGACGGCAACGGCCTGAGCGGGCTGGACAATATCTCCGGCACCTGGACCTCCAGCGGCAGCACTCTCTCCCTGGATGCGGATGGCGAGACCATCACCGGCACCCTTAACGGCGGTGCCATTGTACTGGAAGAGGACGGCCAGTCCATGACCTTCCGGAAGTAAGTTCATAGGCCTGTGTGGGCTGTCGCAATCTGCGGCAGCCCCCTGTTTTTGTTATCCTGAAGGCGAGCACAACAGCAAAGGCCGGACGCCTGCTCCTGGCGTCCGGCCTTTACCGAAGGAAAGAGGATACAATGAAATGAAAAGAAACTGTCTCTTGCAAGGATTATGATACGAAAAAGATGTTAACGAACCAAACGGAAGGTGTTACAAATCCATTAAATATCGCCTGATGTTTGTAAAAATCCTGTCATATGGAAAAAGACAGCAAAAAGCAGAACGGACAGCGTTGCGCTCCGCTGTCCGTTCCATGATTGGAGGATAGAATGAAAAGAAGCTTTGTCTCTTGCAAGTATGATAGTATCAGCCAGTTGTTAAAAAAGGTAGGGGTGTTTGTTACAAATTGATTAAATGTCTACAAAAATCCTGGGATTAACGGAGGCCCTGAAAAAATGCCTGGAGCACCCCGGCACACGCCTCCTCCAGAATGCCGCCGTAAATGCGGGGATGGTGGTTGAACCGCTCCTCAAACAGGTTGAGCACCGAGCCGCAGCACCCCGCCTTGTCGTCCCTGGCCCCATAGTAGAGGGCGGGAATGCGGGCATTGACAATGGCCCCGGCGCACATGGGGCATGGCTCCAGGGTGACATACAGGGCGCACCCCCCCAGCCGCCAGCCGCCCAGGGTCTGACAGGCCTGGGCAATGGCCTCAATCTCCGCATGGCCCAGGGCGGTGCGGGCGGTCTCCCGCCGGTTGCGTCCCCGGCCCACGATTGCGCCATCCTTTACGATGACACACCCCACCGGCACCTCTCCCTCCGCCATGGCTTCCCGGGCCAGCTCCAGGGCCAGGGCCATATAGTCCTCATGCTCCATATCTTTCCTCCTGTCTGCCACGCTGTCCATGGCCTGTCCCCCATGTCCTGACGGGATCTTGTGCAGATGGGGCAAAAACCTCATGAATTCTCTCTCTGTTATAGCATAATTTTCACACCTATGCTATACTCTTTTAAGCAACCCTTACTTTTTTGCAGGTGATATCTTTGATTGAAAGTTTTCTCATTGCACTCAGCCTGGCCCTGGACGCCTTTGCGGTGTCGGTGTCCAGCGGCATCTCCATCCCCGGCTTCGGATGGAAGCACGCCCTGAAGCTGGGCTGCTGGTTCGGCGGCTTCCAGTTTGCCATGCCGCTGGCAGGCTGGCTTCTGGGAACCAGCGTCAGTCAGTACATCGAAGCGGTAGACCACTGGGTGGCCTTCGGCCTGCTGGCGGTGATCGGCGGACGGATGGTTTGGGGTTCCCTCAAGGGGGGCGACGGGGAGGAAGCCCCTCCCGACCTGTCCGCCAGACGGCTGTGCCTGCTGGCCATTGCCACCAGCATTGACGCCCTGGCGGTAGGGGTGTCCATGGCCTTTATGCGTGTCAGCGTGCTGCTGTCCGCCGCCATCATTGGTGCGGTGGCCTTTGTACTGTCCATGGTGGGCGGTCTGGCCGGCAAGCGGCTGGGCGCCTTGTTCCAGCGCCGGGCTGAACTGGCAGGCGGTCTGGTGCTGGTGGGCATCGGCATCAAAATTCTGGTGGAACACACCATGGGAGGATAATGTATGGCGCTTTGGACGGCCCTGAACCTGGACCCCACCCGCCACCGGGCGGTGGCTCTGGTGGGGGGCGGAGGAAAATCCTCCACCATGTTTGCCCTGGCCAGAGAGGGGGCAGATTTGGGATTGCGGGTGATTGTAACCACCACCACCCATATGCTGCCCCACCCCCGCCTGCCTTTGACGGATGATCCCACCCCTGCCCATCTGTCTGCCCTGCTGGCAGACCATCCGGTGATTACCCTGGGCCGGTATGACCACCGGGGCAAGCTCACCGGAGCGGGAGCAACGGCAGATGCTCTGGCGGCAGCCGACCTGGTGCTGATGGAGGCCGACGGGGCCAGGCTGCTGCCTTTGAAAGCCCCGGCAAGCCATGAACCTGTCATTCCCCCTGACAGCCATGCTGTGGTGGCGGTGGCCGGGCTGGACTGTATAGGGCAGGCCATCGGGGCCATCTGCCACCGTCCGGAACAGGTGGCCGCCCTGCTCCGCACCGGCTTGGATCACATTCTCACCCCCGCCGATGTGGCAGCGGTGCTGTCCAGCCCCCAGGGGGGCAGGAAAAGCGTGGGACAGGCCATGGCCTTCCGGTGCCTGCTGAACAAGGCGGACAGTCCGGAGCGGCAGAGCTACGGCCGGGACATTCAGTCCCTTTTGGCCCGGCAGGGCATTCCCAGTACCATCACCTACTATACAGAAGAGGAGCGAGGCGGACAATGCTTGTTCTGATCAAGGGAGCGGGAGATCTGGCCACCGGCACCGCTGTGCGGCTGCACCGGGCAGGGTTTTCCGTGGTTATGACCGACCTTCCCCAGCCCACCGCCGTCCGGCGGACGGTGGCCTTTTCCCAGTGCCTGTATGACGGCTGCATCACCGTGGAGGGCATTACCGCCCGCCAGGCGGCAGACAAGGCCCAGGCAGAAACCATTCTGGCGGCGGGAGACATTCCGGTGCTGGCAGACCCCCAGGCCCATATTTTAAATGAGCTGTCCTTTCCGGTGGTAGTGGACGCCATCTTGGCCAAGAAAAACCTGGGTACCACCATCCATGACGCCCCCATTGTGCTGGCCCTTGGCCCCGGCTTTACCGCCGGGGTGGACTGCCACGGGGTGGTGGAGACCAAGCGGGGCCACCAGCTGGGGCGGCTCATCACAGAGGGGGCTGCCATCCCCAACACCGGGGTACCGGGGGACGTGGGGGGCTATACCACGGAGCGCATCATCCGGGCTCCTGCCGACGGCCCCTTCGAGCCGGTGGCCCGGATCGGCCAGCAGGTCACGCTGGGAGACGTGGTGGCAAAGGTAAACGGCGTTGCCGTCACCGCCCAGCTCACCGGCATTGTCCGGGGCATGCTGCCCCAGGGCATCCCGGTACACGCCGGCATGAAGGCGGGGGACATTGATCCCCGGTGTGAGGTAGAGCACTGCTTCACGGTCTCCGACAAGGCCCGGGCCATTGGCGGGGGCGTGCTGGAGGGTATTTTGTACTTTGGAAGGAGTTTGCGTCTGTGGAACGGCTGATTATATGCGGCGGGGGCCATGTGTCTCTGGAGCTGGCCCATATTGCGGCCCGGCTGGGGTTTGGGGTCATTGTGATAGACGACCGGCCGGAGTTTGCCAACGAAAGCCGGTTTCCCATGGCGGCCCAGGTGTTATGTCTGCCCTTTGAGGCGGCATTGACCCAACTGGGCAGCCGGGAGAGCGATTTTTATACCATTCTCACCCGGGGCCACGCCTTTGACAAGGACTGTCTGGCCCAGGTATTGCGGGGCCAGTACGCCTATGTAGGCATGATTGGCAGCAAGATCAAGGTAGCCACGGTGAAAAAGGCCCTGCTGGAAGAGGGTTTTTCCCAGGAAATGCTGGACGGGGTGTATGCTCCCATTGGCCTGTCCATTGGGGGCCAGACTCCGGCGGAAATCGCCGTATCCATTGCGGCCCAGCTGGTACAGGTGCGGGCCGCTTTGGGGCCGGGCGTGGACAAGGCCCCCGGAGAGCCGGGGGTGCTGTGTACCATCGTGGAGAAACACGGCTCCGCTCCCCGTGGCGTGGGGGCCTGGATGCTGGTACGTCCTGACGGCAGCTGTACAGGCACCATTGGCGGGGGCCAGGTGGAATTTCAGGCCAAACACCACGCCCAGGCCCTGTGGGCTTCAGGTACTGCTGGAGACAAGGTGGAATACGACCTGTCCCATGCCGCCGCCGAGCTGGGCATGGTATGCGGAGGCCGTATCACCGTTGCATTTCAACGCCAATAAGGCATCAAAAAGCCGCTGGATGAGCCCATCCGGCGGCTTTTTCTTTCCTTGACTTCTCCCCTGTTTTGTCCTATAATCTTCTACAGAAGAAGAAGTTCTACAGTTGAAGAAAAAGGAGGTGTAAGCATGAAACAGACCATCCGCCGCCTGCCGGACAGTGAACTGTCCCTGATGCAGATCATCTGGCGGCGGGAGCCGCCCGTCACCCGTACAGACATTGAAGAGGCCCTGGGGCCGGAGCAGTCCCTGGCCCCCACCACCATTCTCACCTTTTTGACCCGGCTGTGCGACAAGGGCTTTCTGAACGCAGAGCGCAGAGGCAAGGTAAACTACTATACACCTTTAATCACAGAGAAAGCCTACTTGGCCCAGGCCAGCCGGGGGGTGCTGGACCAGCTCTTTGGCGGCTCGGTAGCCGCCCTGGCCACCTCTCTGGTGGACGCCGGGGTGAGCCGTCAGGAGCTGGAGGAGCTGCGCCGTATGCTGGAGGAGGGACAGCTATGAATTACGTGGGCATCTGGCTCTACCGTCTGCTGATAGCCGCCCTGCTGGCCATATGCATTGCATACTCCTTCCATGAGGAATGGAGCTACGAACAGCAGGTCGCCTTGACAGGCTATACCGGACGCAACAACGAAAAGAGAACCACCGTCATTCTGATTTCTCCCTGGCTGCTTCCCCTGATATTCGTGGTTCCCTGTCTCACCATGCTGCTTTTGTTGGGGCCTGTGGTAAGCGCCATTACGCTGGTGCAATTCTCGTTCCAACTGATTGTGGTACTTACCCTGTATTTCGGGGTATTGCTGGCGGTGCTTCCCCTGCTGCGCCGCAAGATCTCCGCCCGGGCCTGCGCCACCCTGTGGCTGCTGCCCGTCTTTTTCTACTATGTGATCGGCCTTTCCGACAAAATCTATTTGCCCCCGCTGGCGGTGCTGCGCATTCCCCCCAATGCGGCCCCGCTGCTGGTACAAATCTGGCTGATTGGGGCGGCGGCAGTGGTGGTATGGCATATCCTCTCCCATGTCTGGTTCCGCTGCCGCATTTTGAAGGACGCCAGATCGGTCAAAGAGGAGGCTGTCATGGATCTGTGGTGGACGGAGCAGCGCCAGGCCCTGCTGAAATGGCATATCAGGCTGGTGACCAGCCCGGCGGTGTCCTCTCCCCTGACCATCGGCCTGTTCAACAAAACCATGGTTACCGTCCTGCCCGAGCACGCCTACACCCTGGAGCAGTACCGGCTGATTTTCCGCCACGAGCTGCGCCATGTCCAGCGGCGGGACGTGGATACCAAGTGTTTTTATCTGTTCTGCAAGGCCCTGTGCTGGTTCAATCCTCTGATGTGGGTGGCCTTACGGAAGGCTTCTGCCGATCTGGAGCTGTCCTGTGACGAGATGGTGGTCTATGGGGCAGAGGACAAAACCCGGCGGGAGTACGCCTCCCTTCTGCTGGAGACCGCCGGGGACAGCCGGGGATTTTCCACCTGCCTGTCTGCCTCGGCCAACAGCCTGCGCCACCGGCTCCGGGGGGTGGTCGCACCCAGAGAGCGTACCCCCGGCACCAAACTGCTGGCAGTGGTCATGGTGGCGCTGGTGCTGTGCTCCGGCATTGTGGGGGTAAGCGGCACCTATGGCACCCTGGAGGATGTGGTTCTGGCCCCCTATGGGCAGGCCCACACGGTAAATTCCATCACAGTCACGGTGGACAACACCCAATCCTATCTGGATGACCCTTCCCCCCAGGTCAGTGAGGAACTGCTGGACTATCTCTCCGCCCTGCCGGTCACCCGGCTGGCCCTGGGACAGGAGGTATGGCAAAACACCGGCAGACATGCCTCTCTTTTCCTTACCGGCTACAATTATCACTTACGGCTCACCGACGGGCTGTGCTCTCTCAAGCAGCTGGGCGTCCGTGGGACATACCCGGTACTCTACCGGCTGGACTGTCCGCTGGACTGGGATTATCTCCAGACCATTCTAGCAGAAAACGGCGGTTGAATGTGTGGAAAAGCGTCCTCGGCCTATCTTTGGGCAGCCCGTTGAGGATACAGGCCCCTGCAAACATACAGAGTAACAGTTACCATTCCCTGGGGGGTACATCCAATAGGGGGGCCCGCAGGCCCCCCTGATTGGTCGTTTTAAGGGGTGGGGTGTCGGGGCGGGGGAAATCGAAATCCCCCGCCCTGACTGGCTCTTTCGCCCCTTTCTGGCCAGTCAGAAAGGGGCCCCCCGGAGGGATACCGGGAAAACAGATTGCCACGCTTGTGCGCACTGGCCCGCAATGACGAACAAGGAAACAGACAAACCGCTCCTTGCATAACAGTAGCCGCAAAAAAGCCTTCCCAAATGGGAAGGCTTTTTTTGATGGCACACCATATATTTGAGAAATATTGTGAAATCCAGGAGTCTCAGCAAAACTCCACGCCGTTTTCCACGCTCATGGACTTGATGCGGGCCAGGGATTCCACCCGGACGCCCATGCCCCGGATTAAATCGCCCCCGGGCTGGAAGGCCTTTTCCACGGCGATACCGGCGCCCACCAGGGTAGCCCCGGCATCCCGCACCAGGTTGATCAGACCCTGGAGCGCAGAACCATTGGCCAGGAAGTCATCAATGATGAGCACCCGATCTTCATGCCGTAAAAATTCCTTGGCCACAATGATGTCGTACACCTTACCGTGGGTGAAGGATTCCACCTTGGAGGTATATACGTCCCCGGCAATGTTTTTGGTCTTGTTTTTCTTGGCAAAAATCACAGGGCAATCAAAAAACTGCGCGGCCACACATGCGATCCCGATCCCCGAAGCCTCGATGGTCAAAATCTTGGTAACCCCGCAGTCTTTGTACAGGCGCAGAAACTCCTTGCCCATTTCCTGAAACAGCTTGACATCCATCTGATGGTTGAGAAAGCTGTCTACCTTCAGCACGCCGCCCTCCCGGATAATCCCATTGGTGCGAATTCGCTCTTCCAGCAATTTCATAGCCCAATCTCCTTAACAAAATGTTCATATTATTTTATCGAATTTGGACAAGCTGTGCAACTGACCATATTTTATCAAAAATCCCTGACGCCGTCATTACTTTTTATCAATTTTGTCTTATGAAGCAGGCTTTTTTTCTTGCTTTCCCCACAGGCCCTTCGGGCTTTTCTTGTGCTGGCCCCGGCGGAGTGATACAATATGGCTGGAAAGGGCTTTTTCCTTCGCCTGTATCAGAAAGCCATTTTGCTTTACACTATTGTCCATATTGTATCCTGCCCTATCGGGAAAGAATGGTGAACAGGAGTGATGGGTTATGTCAACACAAAAGAAACGATTCCTGAATGAATTGATCTGGATGACCTTTGGTACCCTAATCCTTTCCGCAGGGGTGTACTTTTTCAAGTTCCCCAACAACTTTTCCATGGGTGGGGTGTCCGGCCTGTCCATCCTGCTGGGCAAGGCTCTGCCGGTGCTGAGCCCTTCTACCTATAACTCCATCATCAACGTCCTTTTTCTGATCCTGGGATTTCTGCTGCTGGATAAAAGCTTTGGTTTCCGGACGGTATACTGCTCTCTGTTGTCGGCGGGGCTGATCGAGGTCTTTTCGTGGGTGGTGCCCATGTCCGCCCCCCTCGCCGACCAGCTCATACTGGAGCTGCTCTTTGCCGTCATCCTGCCCGCCCTGGGTGCCGCCATCTTATTTAATATCGACGCCTCCTCCGGCGGCACCGACATTGCCGCCATGATTTTAAAGAAGTATACCGGCCTGGACGTAGGCTCCGCCCTGCTGGTTTCCGACATCGCCATTGCCGCCGCCGCTCTGGTGGTCTTTGACCTGACTGCCGGGCTGTGCTCTCTGCTGGGTCTGGCCCTCAAGTCGGTGCTGGTGGATTCCGCCATTGAATCCCTCAACCGCCGGAAGGCCTTTTTTATCATCACCTCTGACCCGGAGCATGTGTGCAGCTATGTCACCCACACCCTGGGCCGGGGGGCCACCCTGTGGCAGGCCCAGGGGGCCTATACCCATGTGGTTCACCATGTGGTGCTCACCGTTTTGTCCCGGCGGCAGGCAGTGGTGCTCCGCCGCCACCTGCGGGAGGTGGATCCCAAGGCCTTTATGATTGTGGCCAATTCCAGTGAAATTTTCGGCAAGGGCTTTTTGCGGGCCTGAGGGCTGTTCCCCTGTGGTTTGTGAATTTTCAGTAAACGGCACGCCGGTTTTCTTGCCTGTACACAAAAAAAGGTGTACACTGTATCCTGTTTCCGGCCTGTGCCGGCATCATAAGGAGGACAAATAAGGATGAAATGGAACAAGCTCTTGTGCGCCGGGCTGAGCGGCGCTCTGCTGGCAGGCGCTCTGACAGGCTGTGCCGCCGGCGAACCCACCCCCACCCCTGCTGCCGATGATATCGCCTATCAGGCCACCGGCATTCCCCGGGACACGGTACTTTTCCGGGTCAATGGCCGGGACGTGGTGGCAGACCAATACCTCTATTGGCTGCTCACCAGCATTTCCACCGCCAAAAATATGGGCTATCTGGCGGACGACGAGGCATGGGAGGAGGAGATTGACGGCACCCCCACCGCCGACTATCTGAAGCAGGCCGCCCTGGAGACCAGCAAGCTCTATGCTGTGGTGGCTGCCCAGGCCGAAGCCGAGGGGATTACCGTCACCGAGGAGCAGCGGGAGGAAGCTGAGTCCGCCCTGGATCAGACCGGGGCCATGTATGAGGCCTATTACGGCCTGACTACCCAGGAATGGCTGGATCAGCAGTGCATCTCCCGGGAGGGCTATCTCACCCTGAACGACGCCTATTACCAGGTCTCAGGGCTCCAGGCCAAGTATGAGGAGTCGGAAGAGTTTACCCCCACAGATGAAGATATTCAGGCCATGGTGGAAGATGAGGGGATTTACAACTGCAAGCACATTCTGCTGGCCTTCCCCCAGAACGAGGACGGCTCCGCCGCCACCGATGAGCAGAAGGCAGCCACCAAAGAGGAAGCCGACGCTCTTTATGCCGAAATTACCGCCGCTGCCGATCCCATCGCCGCCTTTGATGAGGCCATGAACGAGCGCAGCGACGACGGCCGGGACGAGACCACCGGAGAGCTGTACAAGCCCGAGGGCTATACCTTCCTGGCCAGCGGCGCCCTGCTGGACGGCACCGGTTCCCTGATGACCGAGTTTGTCTCTGCCGGCGCCGCCCTGGAAGTGGGCGAGATCAGCCAGCCGGTGGAGACCTCCTACGGCTACCACATTCTGCTGCGGCAGGACGGGGAAAACGAGGAGACCCGGGCGGCCTACTCCGACTATAAGATGAACCTGCTGCTGGAGCAGTGGGGGGAGGAGGCCAAGGTGGAGACCACCAAGGCCTATGACGACCTGGACCCCAAGGCCTTCTATGACTTTATGATGAATATGGTGACCCAGTGGCAGGAGGAGCAGGCGGAAGCGGCAGCCTCTGCCAGCCCCGCCGCTGAGACAGAAACCCCTGCCGGGGAAACCGAATCCCCTGCGGAGCCTTCTCCCTCTCCGGCAGC
>CALWOK010000009.1 GCA_944383125.1 uncultured Flavonifractor sp. | reverse complement strand
ACCCTGGCTCCCGCCTCCAAGTGTGAGACGGTTCTCATTGTGGGCGGCGGCGCTGCCGGTCTCCAGGCCGCCATTACCGCCTGTGACCGGGGCCAGAAGGTCATTCTGACTGAGCAGGCCGGTTATCTGGGCGGTCTGCTGCGGTTCACCGATGTGGACACCGACAAGCCCGACCTGATGAACTTCAAAAACCTGCTGGTCCATGAAGTAGAGCGCCGGGAGATTGACGTGCGGCTCAATACCGCCGTAACCCCGGAGAATATCGGCTCCTTTGGCGCCGACGGCGTCCTTTTCGCCACCGGTTCCCTGCCCACCTGTCCTCCTGTTCCCGGCATTGAGCACGCTTACCAGGCCATGGACATGTACGACGGCAAGGTGAAACCCGGCCGCAAGATTGTCATGGTGGGCGGCGGTCTGGTGGGCTGTGAAGCCGGTCTGTTCCTCCAGAAAACCGGTCATGAGGTAACGGTAGTGGAGCTGCTGGACCGGCTGGCCAACGAGTCTTTTGGCATGTACCGGGAGGCCCTCATCTGGGAGATGGAGAAATGCGGCGTGGGCATGCTGCCCAAGACCCGCTGCCTGGAGATCACCCCCACCAGCGTCAAGGTGGAACATGCCGACGGAGTCCAGACCCTGGAGGCCGACACGGTTCTCTATGCGCTGGGCATGAAGCGCGTGGATATCTCCCCTCTGAAGGCTGCCGCCGAGGAACAGGGCCTGAAAACCTGGGTCATTGGCGACGCCATCCAGCCCGGCAAGGTGGATCAGGCCACCCGCAGCGGCTATCTGGCAGCCATTGAAATCGGTAAATAAGAGTAAAGCAGGAAACAGGGGCTGTTGCAGCATGGATGCAACAGCCCCTGTTATTTTGGCGGACGCTCAGGATAACATTCTTGCTATTTTCTCAAAATCCGCTATACTATGAGTAAAAATACCACGCAAAGGAGCACTTTCATGGAACGAAACGACGCCAGTTATCAGGCCTGTATCCGCATTCTGGAGGAGGAGCTGCTGCCTGCCATGGGCTGTACCGAGCCTATCGCCATTGCCTATGCGGCGGCGGTAGCCCGGGAAACTCTGGGTACACTCCCTGAACACGTGGTCATTGAGGCCAGCGGAAATGTCATCAAAAATGTAAAAAGCGTCATCGTCCCCCATACCGGCCAGCTGAAGGGCATCCCCGCCGCCGCTGCCGCCGGCATTGTGGCGGGGCAGGCAGACCAAAAGCTGGAGGTCATCGCCCATGTGACCTCCCGGCAGCAGGAAGAAATCCAGGCCTATCTCAACCGCACCCCCATTGAAGTAAAGCTGGCCGACTCCCCCCTGGTGTTTGACATCATTGTTACGGTGCGCCGGGGAGCAGACTGGGCCAGGGTGCATATCAACAAATATCACACCAACATTGTCACCGTGGAGAAAAACGGGCAGCTGCTCCAGGCAGAGCAGCCCCGGGAGAGCAGCGACGGCCTGACCGACCGCTCCTTCCTGTCGGTGCAGCTCATTCTGGACTTTGCCGCCTGTGTGGAGCTGTCCCAGGTCAAGCCCCTGCTGGAGCGCCAGATTTCCTATAATATGGCCATTGCCCGGGAGGGATTGCAGGGGGACTACGGGGCCAACATCGGCTCCACCCTGTTGAAGTACAATGGGGACTCGGTGCGCACCCGGGCCAAGGCCCTGGCCGCCGCCGGTTCCGATGCCCGGATGAACGGCTGTGAACTGCCTGTCATCATCAACTCAGGCAGCGGCAATCAAGGAATTACCGCCTGTGTTCCGGTGGTGGTGTACGCACAGGAGATGGACTGTGATGAGGACAAGCTGTACCGCGCTCTGGTGGTGTCCAACCTGCTGGCCATCCACCAGAAAACCCGGATCGGCCGCCTGTCGGCCTACTGCGGGGTGGTGACGGCAGGCACCGCCGCAGGCTGCGGCATTGCCTATCTGCTGGACGGCTCCTATGAGGCCGTCAAGCACACTCTGGTCAACTCTCTTGCCGTGGTGTCCGGCATCATCTGCGACGGGGCCAAGGCCTCCTGCGCCGCCAAAATCCTGTCCGCCGTGGAGAGCGGCATTTTCGGCTATGAAATGTACTGCAACGGCCAGCAGTTCTACGGCGGGGACGGCATCGTGAAAAACGGGGTGGAGGAATCCATCATCAGCGTGGGCCGACTGGGCCGGGAAGGGATGCGGGAAACCGACCGGGAAATTCTGCGCATTATGACCCAGGACTGAGTCAGCCGTAGACAGGCAGCATCTGAAACCACCGGCTGCGGATGCCTGCGGCCCGGAATCCGGCGCTGCGGTAGAGGGAGAAGGCACGCTCATTATCGGTGGCCACCAGCAACCCGCAGCGTAAGGCTCCCTGTGCAGCCAGCTCCCCCATAGCGGCATACAGCAGCTGCCGCCCCAGGCCCTTCCCCTGGAATGCCTTCTGGAGGGCAATCCCCCTCAATTTCCGGCGGCTCCTGGGTGAGGTCCAGCTCATATACCCCTGCGGTCACTCCATTTACCACTGCAAATCCACACCGGTGGCCCTCCTCCATGGCCCGTTCCAGGTCCTTGGGACCGTAGGTAGCGGAATTGGGCATATCAAAAAAGCAGGCATTGTGGAGGGTAATCCAGGTGCCGCCCCGCTCCCGGGTCAGTGGCTCCAGCACCACCCTGTCTGTCTCAGGCAGCGGAGCAAGCTCCCGCTCCAACTCCAGTATATCCCGGACAAATACCAGCCGGAATCCCTCCCATGTCTCCTCTGACAGGGGAGCTGATGGGTCTTTGGAGGTCACAAACAGCTCAGAAGCCCCCATGCCCAGCAGCTTTTCCCGCCCTCTGCTCAGCAGCTCCTCCAGCTCTCCGGTGCGGCAGCGGTGGATCACCATATAGGCCTTGCCTTTGGCGGCAATCTCACCGGGAAAAATTTCATAGGATGACTCCATATCCTTACCTCCCCTCAGATTTTTGTTCAATATACCACAGGCCCCCGGACTTGCGCAAGTCCGGGGGCCTGTATCTTGGGGGAAACTGTTTTCTTTATTCCTCACCCTGAAGGGCGTCGAACCCTGTTTCACCGGTACGCACCTTGACCACATCCTCCACATCATAGACAAAAATCTTGCCGTCGCCGATGCTTCCGGTATAGAGGGCCTCCCGGGCAGTACTGACCACCTGGGATACCGGCACCTTGGATACCACAATATCCACCTGTACCTTGGGCAGCAGGTTCATGGTCATGGGTACGCCACGGTAGTACTCCAGCTTACCCTTCTGGATGCCGCAGCCCAGCACCTGTGTCACGGTCATGCCGGTCACGCCAATCTCATTCATAGCGCTCTTCAGCTCTTCAAACTTGGCCTGGTTGCAGATGATGGTCACCTTGGACAGCTTTACATCGGAAGCGGAGATGCCACTGGGAGCGGACACCACCTGTACCGGCACCGCCTGGTCAGGATTGGCACGCTTGCTGCTGCCCACTGCCGCAGGCTCAGGATAGGCGTTATCCTTGGCTACAGCGGTCATGCTGGTGGCCTGGCTGAAATCGGCATATGCGGTGGGCAGGCCATGCTCATGGATGTCCAGGCCCTCCAGCTCCTCGGTTGCGGAGGCCCGCAGGCCTACCGTGTGCTTGATGACGGTAAAGATGATGGCCATGGTTACGGCCACCCAGGCAATGACGCTGGCCACGCCCAGGCACTGAATCAGGAAGAAATCTGCACCTCCGCCGTAGAACAGGCCGCCGTCCACTGCCAGCAGACCGGTGAGGAGCGTACCCATAGCGCCGCACACACCGTGGACGGAGATGGCGCCCACAGGATCGTCAATCTTAAGCACCTTGTCAAAGAATTCCACCGCCAGGGGGAGCACAATACCGGAACAAATGCCGATGATAGCGGCGCCTTCTACAGAAACCATGTCACAGCCTGCGGTGATGGCCACCAGACCGCCCAGTGCGGCATTGAAGGTCATGGACACGTCGGGCTTTTTGAAGCGAAGCCAGGTAAAGAGCATGGTGGTGACGCAGGCCACAGCAGCGGCCATGTTGGTGGTAACAAAGATGCTGCCTGCGGCTGCCAGGGTATCGTCCCCGGTCATGGATACGGTGGAGCAGCCGTTGAAGCCGAACCAGCAGAACCACAGAATAAAGACGCCCAGAGCGGCAATGGAAAGGTTGTGGCCCAGAATGGCCCGGGGCTTGCCCTCCCGGTCATACTTGCCAATACGGGGTCCCAGAACCTTAGCCCCGATGAGGGAAGCCACACCGCCCACCATATGGACAGCAGTAGAACCGGCAAAATCGTGGAAGCCCATCTGAGCCAGCCAGCCGCCGCCCCAGATCCAGTGGCCGGATACCGGATATACCACAGCGGAAATCATAAGAGAATAGATGCAATAGGAGACAAACTTGGTGCGCTCTGCCATAGCGCCCGACACAATGGTGGCGGCGGTGGCACAGAACACGGTCTGGAAAATAAAGAATGCCATGAAAGGCACGCCTTCTGGCAGGATACCGGAGTAATCTCCCTGTACAAAGGGATCAAAGCCGCCTACCAGCTCACTGGCGCCTCCGAACATCAGGCCAAAGCCCAGCAGCCAGAAAATTGGGGTACCAATGGAAAAATCCATCAGGTTTTTCATCAGGATATTGCCGGTGTTTTTGGCCCGGGTAAAGCCCGCCTCACACATGGCAAACCCGGCCTGCATGAAAAAGACCAGTGCGGCGCCCAACAGCACCCAGATTGTGTTGACCGATGAATACATAACCCATTCCTCCCTGAAACCCAAAAACGCCCGCTTCGCCTTCCTCGGCGAAACGAGCGTCTCTGCTTGATGGGTGCAGTGTACTCCACCGCTTGCCATCTGTCAAGGTGGTTCTTGCAGTTTTTTCTCTTTGGCAGAAATTTTTTTAAATATCAGGCTTATTTTTGCAAGCTTTATCTATTATATATGCAATTTATAAATGAACCTCTACCGGTCGTGCTATCGTAAGGCTGTCTGGGGTAACCAAACACTCCATGGCCAGAATCTGCACTCCCTGCTGTGCCGCCCGCCGAAGGGTATCACCAAAAGCAGGGTGGGTGGCATCATTGGGGGAGAAATCCACAATTCCCTCCATCTGAAGCACGAAGCATACTGCCGCCTCAAAGCCTGCTTCCCGGCAGCGCATCAGCTCTTCCAGGTGCTTTACCCCTCGTTCTGTGGGCGCATCGGGAAAGCGTGCATGCCCCTTTTCCTCCAGCGTTACCCCTTTCACCTCTACAAATCCTTTTCGCCCCTGCTGATTCTCCCAATAGAAGTCAAAGCGGGAGTTGCCCCAGGTTTTTTCCCCCTTCAGCAGGGTAAGATGCTCCATAAACCCGCCTGTTTCTGCCCACTCACGAAAGACCTGATTGGGTGCCTGGGCATCCATATTGATCAGCAGCTTTCCTTTTTCCACCGCAATCAGATCATATTGGGTTTTGCGGGCAGGGTTGCCGCTCCGGGTCAGATAGACCGCAGCCCCCGGCACCAGCAGTTCCCGGCATCGGCCTGTATTTTTGACATGGACTGTCTCCTGACGGCCTTCCAACTCCACATAGGCAATAAACCGGTTGGGCCGGGACAGGAAAACTCCTTTTTCTACATTTGGGTATTGCATTTTCTCTCTCCTGCCTGTATTCTGATGGACTGAGTATATCATTCAGCGGCCTGTCTCTGCAAGCCGTTCCAAGGAGGTTCTTCTCATGCACATTCCCACAAGCGACACAGCCGAACAATCCATTGCCTCTTTTCCCCAGGCTTTGGAAGCCGCACTCCAGCCCAATGACCACTATGATGTAACCCGCTGGCTCTTTGTTCCCAATTACTACTGTGATTATCGATTTATTCTAGGCACTCGAGGACAGCGCCCCCTGATCTGTGTGGGGATTAATCCCTCTACCGCTGCCCCTGATGCTTTGGACAATACGTTGAAGTCAGTAGAGCGCATAGCCTCAGGCAACGGCTACGACAGCTTTATCATGTTTAATGTTTACGCCCAGCGTGCCACCCGGCCCGACGATATGGAGCAGGCCTGCAATCCTACTCTCCACCGAGAAAATATGGCCGCCTTCCGCTGGGCCTTGGAGCAGACAACAACAGGCGCTCCCGCCGTTTGGGCCGCCTGGGGCGCCATCATTGAAAAGCGGCCTTATCTGGCTCAATGCCTTCAGGATATGATTCAGATCGGCACCGAGCTGGGCGCCAGCTGGTACTCCGCGGGCGCCCGATCCAAAAAGGGACATCCTCACCATCCGCTGTATCTCCGTAAGGACAGCAGTCTGGACCCTTTCAACGTAAAAGACTACGTCAGCAGCTGCCTGTAACGGCAGCTGTTTTTTCTTCCAGCACAATAATAAAGGCGGACAGCTTCTGCTGTCCGCCTTGTGTTGGCATTACCTATTTTCCCGGTCCGTCTCCAGACAAGTATTTTCGGCGCAGATGAGCTTAACTTCCGTGTTCGGGATGGGAACGGGTGGACCCTCATCGCAATCAACACCA
>CALWOK010000008.1 GCA_944383125.1 uncultured Flavonifractor sp. | reverse complement strand
CTCCCTGGTCATCGGCTACGCTCCCTGTGAGATGCACTCCATCAAGGGCGGCATGGCCAACTGCCAGCAGGAGATGAAGAAGGCTGTGGACTGCGGCTACTGGAACCTGTTCCGGTACAACCCCGCTGCCAAGGCCGAGGGCAAGAACCCATTCACCCTGGACTCCAAGGCCCCCGCTGGCGGCTATCAGGAGTTCCTGATGAACGAGGCCCGCTATGCTTCCCTGACCCGTGCCTTCCCCGAGCGTGCCAAGGAGCTCTTCGCTCAGAACGAAGAGGCCGCCAAGGAGCGCTGGGAGCACCTGACCCGTCTGGTGGAGCTGTACAAGTAATCAGTAACCACAAGACCCCCGGGCTTTGCCCGGGGGTCTTTCGTCGTGGCGGCCTCTTCGGGGACCCCGCCGCAGGCGGGGCGGCGCAATGCGCCGTCCAAGTGTTTTGGGCATGGCCCAAATGAACAGGTCCAGTAAAAATATACAGTGACAAAAGGCCTCCTGATGCAGGAAGATAGACTACATCAGGAGGCTTTTTACATCAATGACTCAAAGATTGGCATCCAGTACATCGGTGAAGGCCTTGGGAGGCATGACGCCTACCTTACGGTCAAACTCCTTGCCGTCCTTCAGGAACACCACGGTAGGAATGCTCATCACGCCAAAACGCCGGGCCAGGTCGGGCTCATCGTCTACGTTGACCTTGCCCACCAGAACCTTGCCCTCGTACTGGTTGCCCAGCTCTTCCATCACAGGGGCCAGCATTTTGCAGGGACCGCACCAGGAGGCCCAGAAGTCCACCATAGCAATGCCGTTGGAAACCGCCTGATCAAAAGCCTCGTTGGTAAGATGAATGACTGCCATAAAAAAACATCCTTTCTGTTACTGATTATGATGCAGATTGATGATCCAGATATTCTGCCGCCCGCAAGCCGGCCACCAGGCCCTCCCCTACCGCTTTGGATACCTGAAGGGGCAGGCCGGTACAGTCTCCGGCCGCAAAGACTCCGGGCAGATTGGTGGCCATATTCTGATCCACACTGAGGTAGCCGTCCTGAATGGCCAGGCCGGGCAGAAGATCGGCAGGGGCCATGGAGGGCCGCAGAATAAAGACGCCCTCACAGGGGATGGTAACGCTCCCTGCCCGGAGGGCAGTGACACCGCCTTCCCCCACAATCTCCGGCCTGGGTGCCTTGACAAAGGGGATATCCGCCCGTAAGCCCTCCGGGGCTTTGTCACTGACATAGGTCACATGACAGCCCAGCTCCTGGAGATAGTTGGCCTCCTGGGGGGCGTCGGCTGATTTGCCGATGACTGCCACCTCCTTGTTCCGGTAGAGCATGCCGTCACAGGTGGCACAGTAGCTCACACCCCGGCCCAGAAAGTCTTCCTCTCCGGGGTATTTGTTGGCCCGTACCACGCCGGTGGTCAGAATGACCGCTCTTACCTGCTCCATTTCGCTGCCAATGCTGAGATAAAATGTATCGCCCATGGACATGACATTCAGCACCCGTCCCTCTTTTTCTATGGCTCCTGCTGCAATGGCATGTCGGTGAAAGCGCTCCAGCAGTTCCTTGCCGCTGACTCCCCAGAAGCCCAGGTAGTTGTCCACCTGAGGGGCTTTATAGAGGGCGTTGTCCCGGGGATCTCCGCTGACGATGAGCACCGACTTGCCTCTGGTACGGGCCTGGACGGCAGCTGACAGTCCGGCAGGGCCGCCGCCAATCACTGCGATGTCGTACAATGGTATTCCTCCTCACACTCTCCGAACAAAGCGGCAATGACTGCTGCCGTCTGGGGGTCGGAGACTTCATAATAAACCTCATTGCCGGAGCGGGCGGACTTTACAATCCCCGCCGCCTTCAAACGCATGAGGTGCTGGGAAATACAGGACTGGGACTGGCCGGTATTGGCCTCCATACATCCTACATTGCGGCATCCGCAGTGGAGCAAGCCCCGCACAATGCGCAGCCGCAGCGGGTGAGAGAGGGCCTTCAGCAGGTTGGATTTTTCCTGATAAAGTCCGGTTTGCTCTTCCATCGGATCACCTCGCCGTCTAAATCTAAATATTATTATATTCAAATATTCTAATATGTCAAGAGGAAATTCCAATCTTTTTTTCTGTCCCGCCGTTGACAAGATACTTCCCCCTGATATATACTACACCCCAGGGGGGTGTTATCCATGATGGCAGATCAGAAAACCATCCTCCGGCTGCTGAAAACAGCCCGGGGACAGATGGATGGAATCATGAAAATGGTGGAAGAAAACCGCTATTGCATTGACATTTCACAGCAGCTGATGGCCACCGAGGCCATTCTGAACCGGGCCAACAAGGAAATTCTGGCGGCCCACCTGAAGCACTGTGTGCAGGAAGCCGCCACTCCGGAGGAGCGCAGCCAGAAGATTGACGAATTGATTGGCACTCTGGGGAAGATTTTAAAGTAAGAAACGTGTGGTGAAGCCATGAAACAAAAATTCAACGTAACCGGCATGACCTGTACCGCCTGCTCGGCCCATGTGGAAAAGGCGGTGTGCCAGATATCGGGGGTGGAGCAGGTCAATGTCAACCTGCTGGGCAATTCCATGCTGGTGGACTATCAGGAGGGCCAGACCGATGCCGCCGCCATCATCCATGCAGTAGAGCAGGCGGGCTATGGGGCCTCTCTTCCAGGAAAACAGGCGGTAGTCCCCCAAAACAGCACCAATCCCATGGAGGATGAAGCGGCCGGGATGAAGCGGCGTTTTGTGGCCTCCCTGGTCTTTTTGGTACCGCTCTTCTACATTGCCATGGGACACATGATGGGCTGGCCCCTGCCCGCCTTCTTCCATGACAAGGGGAACGCCATGGCGATTGCCCTGCTGCAATTCCTGCTGACGTTACCCATTATGTACCTCAACCGCAAGTATTATACCGTCGGCTTCAAAACCCTGTGGCACCGGGCGCCCAATATGGACTCTCTCATTGCCCTCGGTTCCGCGGCGGCAGTGCTGTACGGAGTGGCAGCCCTGTTCCAGATGGCCTGGGGCCTGGGCCACGGCGATCTGGCCCGGGTGGAGCGCTGGTCCATGGACCTGTATTTTGAATCCGCCGGGATGATCCTCACCCTGATTACCTTAGGCAAGTGGCTGGAAAGCCGCTCCAAGGGCAAAACCAGCCAGGCCATTACCCGGCTGATGGATCTGGCGCCCAAAACCGCTTTGGTGGTGCAAGACGGAACTGAGATAGAGGTGCCGGTGGAAGAAGTCCAGGTGGGAGATCTCATCGTAGTCAAGCCGGGCGGGCGCATTCCGGTGGACGGTGTTATTACTATGGGCAGCTCCTCGGTGGATGAATCCTCTCTCACCGGCGAGTCCATCCCGGTGGAAAAGGGGCCGGGGGACAAGGTGGCCGCCGCCACCATCAATAAAAACGGCTCCTTTACCTTCCGGGCCACCCGGGTGGGCCAGGATACCACTCTGGCCCAGATGATTCAGCTGGTGGAGGAGGCCTCTTCCTCCAAAGCCCCCATTGCCAAGCTGGCAGACAAGGTGGCAGGGGTATTTGTACCTGTCGTCATGGGGATTGCGCTGGTGACAGCAATCGTGTGGTTTGCCCTCACCCAGTCCATCGAATCGGCCCTTACCGCCGGGGTGGCGGTGCTGGTGATCTCCTGTCCCTGCGCCCTGGGGCTTGCCACTCCGGTGGCCATTATGGTGGGTACCGGCAAAGGAGCGGAATATGGTATTCTCATCAAATCCGCCGAAGCCCTGGAGACGCTCCACGCCATTGACACGGTGGTGGTGGATAAAACGGGTACCTTAACCGAGGGCAAACCGGTTGTCACCCATTGCATCCCCGCTCCCGGCGTCACCGAGGAGGAGCTGCTCTGTGTGGCAGCCTCTCTGGAACAGCCTTCTGAGCACCCGCTGGCGGAGGCCATTACAGCGGAGGCCAAAACACGCAGCATCCCCTTGGTATCGGTAGAGGGGTTTCAGGCCACTCCCGGCCGGGGCATCCGGGGCATCCTCCATGGGGCAGAAGTGCTGGCGGGCAACCAGGCCATGCTGGAGGAGGAAGGAATCTCCCTGTCCGGATTGAATATCCAGGGGGAGCAGCTGGCCCGGGAGGGCAAGACTCCGCTGTATTTTGCAGGAAACGGAAGCATCCTGGGGGTGGTGGCGGTTGCCGACCGGCCCAAAGCCACCAGTGCTGCTGCGGTCCGGGCTTTCCAGGGGCTTGGCATTGACGTGGTCATGCTCACCGGGGACAACCAGCGCACCGCCCAGGCGGTGGGCGGCGAGCTGGGGGTAAACCAGGTCATTGCCCAGGTACTGCCCCAGGACAAAGAGCGGCAGGTGGCCGCTCTCCAGGCCCAGGGCAAACGGGTTGCCATGATTGGAGACGGCATCAATGACGCCCCCGCTCTGGCCCGGGCCGATGTGGGGATGGCCATCGGCGCCGGCACCGATGTTGCCATAGAATCTGCGGATATTGTATTGATGAAGAGCGATTTGCTGGACAGTGTAACGGCGGTTCGGCTGTCCCGGCAGGTGATCCGCAACATCAAGGAAAACCTGTTCTGGGCCTTCATCTATAATATCATCGGCATCCCTCTGGCGGCAGGGGTCTGGTTCCCCATCACCGGCTGGCAGCTCTCCCCCATGTTTGGAGCAGCGGCCATGAGCCTGTCGTCGGTATGTGTGGTGTCCAATGCCCTGCGGCTCAAGCTGTTCCGTCCGGAGGGACGGAATGTATCTGCACCATCCCAACAACCTGTGATACAGAAAGGAGGAACTGCTATGAACAAAACCATGGTTATCGAGGGCATGATGTGTGCCCACTGCCAGGCCCATGTGGAAAAGGCCCTCAACGCACTGGACGGGGTGAGCGCTGCGGTCAATCTGGAAACCAAAACCGCCTCCATCACCCTGGCCCATGAGGTGTCTGACGAGGTACTGAAACATGCTGTCACAGAGGCGGGCTATCAGGTGATCTCTCTGGAGTAAGCCCGCTCCACTGTTGCGGGGAATTGCGTGAGATTTGGTTGAGAAACAGGAGCCGGTGTGTTACACTATAGAAGTGTCACGCCGGCTTCTGTGCCGTTCCAGAGCCGGCGGAAACCCCTGCGGCAAGTCGGAGTCCGGCTCTGTTCCGGTTCCCTGCAAATAAAGGAGATGTAGAAACACATGAAATTAGGAATTGTGGGTCTGCCCAACGTGGGCAAGTCAACCCTCTTCAACGCCATTACCAATGCGGGCGCCGAAAGCGCCAACTACCCTTTCTGCACCATTGACCCCAACGTTGGCGTGGTGGCAGTGCCTGACGCCCGTCTGGATGCCCTGACGGAAATGTATCACCCCAAAAAGACCACCCCTGCGGTGGTGGAGTTTGTGGACATTGCCGGCCTGGTAAAGGGGGCCTCCAAGGGCCAGGGCCTGGGCAACAAATTTCTGGCCAATATCCGGGAGTGCGACGCCATTGTCCATGTGGTGCGCTGCTTTGACGATGAGAACATCATGCACGTGGTAGCCGACACCAGCACCAACGTACCGGTGGACCCTGCCGGGGACATTGGGGTGATTGATATTGAGCTGATTATGGCCGACGTGGAAATGGTGGAGCGGCGCATTGACAAGGCACAGAAGGCCGCCAAGGGGGACAAGAAGTACCTGCGGGAGGTGGAGGTGTTCACCGCCCTGAAGGACTGGCTCAACGACGGCAACTCTGCCCGCTCCTTTGACTGCGATGAGGATGACGCCGCCATCATTGCCACAGCCGAGCTGCTCTCCCTGAAGCCCATTATCTACGCCGCCAATCTGGATGAGGACGGCTTTGCCGACTGTCAGAGCAATGCCTATTACAAGATTGTGGAAGACTTGGCCGCCAAGGAGGGGGCCCAGGTAATTCCCGTCTGTGCCAAGCTGGAGGCTGAGATTGCCGAGCTGGACGGCGAGGAAAAGAAAATGTTTCTGGATGATCTGGGCATTGCCGAGTCCGGCCTGGACCGTCTCATCAAAGCCAGCTCTGCCCTGCTGGGGCTGATCTCCTTCCTCACCTCCGGCGAGGATGAGTGCCGGGCCTGGACCATCAGAAAGGGTACCAAAGCGCCCCAGGCCGCCGGCAAAATCCACACCGACTTTGAGCGTGGTTTTATCCGGGCTGAGGTGGTAAACTTTACCGACCTGATGGCCTGCGGCTCTATGAACGCCGCCAAGGAAAAGGGTCTGGTACGCTCCGAAGGCAAGGAATATGTCATGAAGGATGGGGACATTGTCCTTTTCCGGTTCAACGTATAAGGAAGAGAAAGCGCTCCCGGGGGTTTTCCGGGAGCGCTTTTGCTTTGGGATGGAAAGCCCCATGATGTAGGAACATAGACTGCATCAGTGTGGCTATGGAGCAAGGGAAATATACATATGTACAAATATGGTTGCCCCAGATCAAGGCTGTTCTGACAGAGGGAACGACAATACGACGTGCGTTTACCGCTGCAACTCTGCTATCTTCCCACAAGCCAATGAGATGGATGACCGCTTTGGGCGGTTACTGTGGAAGTAGCTACGGTGACGCCGTCTCTTGTCTCATAGAGCACACCATCGCCCAGCTCAAGCCGGTGCTCCTTCGGCTCCCGCCTCCTTCCTTGGGTTCTGCCCTATATGACGGATGGGAGGGGACTGAGGTTACAACCTGTAAAAAAAGATGGAGCCTGCCCGCAGGCAGACCCCATGTGGTCAGTGGTAGGTATGGGTACAGATTTCCCGGATTTTGGCCTGGAGGGTTTTTAAGTCTACAAAGCTTTCCGGGCGCTTGAACGGGTCCCGCAGCAGGGCAGAGGGGTGGAACATGGCCATCATCCAGATGCCTGCCTTTTCCATCCACTGCCCGTGGTCTTTGGTGATTTTGAAGTCGTTCCGCATCAGCCGGACAGCCGCAATGCGCCCCAGACAGACAATGATTTTGGGACGGATCAGAGCGGTCTGGTTGCGCAGATATCCAATACAGGATTCCTGCTCCAGGTTCAGCGGGTCCCGGTTGCCCGGCGGACGGCACTTGACCATATTGGCAATGTATACCCGCTCCCGGCTCAGGTCAATCATGGAAAGCATATCGTCCAGCAGCTGGCCCGCCCTGCCCACAAAAGGCCGGCCGGTCAGGTCCTCCTGTTCTCCCGGGCCTTCCCCGATGAACATGACCTCTGCATCTCTGGCCCCCTCGCCAAAGACCACGTTGTGCCGGGTGTCTGCCAGGCTGCATTTCCGGCAGGCCATACAGGCGGCGTGCAGTCCGTCCCAGTCCAGCATATCCTCACCTCTTTTGTTCCAGCCTGACCAGTTTGACACAGGCGGCAATCACCCCGAACAAAAAGCCGTAGGTAAACATATTGCGGGGATAGAACCAGGTGTATTCTGCCACGCTTACCAGCAGAATCCCGGAAAAAGCGCCCACAGCGGCGGCCAGCATCCGCTTGACTCTGGGGTCCAGGCTGGCCCGGAAAGCCTTCACACCGCTTTTCAGCTGGTGGAGCAGCATGGCGAGAAAGGCAAGGACACCGCCAATGCCCAGTTCCACCCACATCTGTACATAGTTGTTGTGGGCATGGATGGGATAGCTGCCGTCAAAGTTGGTGGGATAGCCGCCCGCTTCAAAGACCAGGCGGGTGACGTCATTGCCCAGTCCTACTCCGGTGGGCCAGTGGTCCTGCAGCAGGTTAAAGGTGGTGGAATAGATTTCAAAGCGGTATTGGGTGGAGCTGTCCTGGGTATTGGTGATGGTGAGGACCCGGTTGTAAATGGTCTCCGGCAGGAAAGGAAGGGCGGCCACCCCGGCTACCAGCAGCACCGGCACCCAGCGCCAGTCCATCAGGGCCATAAAGACCACCACCGCCAGTGCCAGCCCAATCCAGCAGGAGCGGCCATAGGTCAGGCCGATGGCCACCACACCCACACACAGGGCAAGAAGAGAGAGCAGCTTGCCCCGCCAGCGGGAATTGAGGAAGAGAGCCAGCTCCAGGGGCAGCAGCATGACCAGCTGCTCGGCAAAGTTGTTGGGGTTGTCAAAGAAGGAGTATACCCGGCCCGGCATACCTGCGTTGACCGTCATATCCTGCTGGGAGGCCACCACTTCCACCCCGATATAGCCCTGATAGCAGCCGTAGAGGGCGGCCACGGAAATGCCCAGCACAGCCAGAGAGACCAGAAGCTGAAGTTGCTCATATCTGCGCACGCTGCTTACCACCAGCAGCACCAGCAGGAAGGTGGTCAGGTGGAAGAAGAAAAACCGCAGGGACAGGCCGGTGGAGTAGGAGCCTGCCAGACCGATACAAACAAAGCCCCAGAATAAGGTGACATAAGGCCCCAGCCGGTCCAGCTCCAGCCGGTCTTTGGCCCGGCAGGCGTTGCCCACACAAAATAAACCGGCAATGGCCGCAGCACCCAGCAGGCCATAGGTATTGTTCCACTGCTCATGGGG
>CALWOK010000007.1 GCA_944383125.1 uncultured Flavonifractor sp. | reverse complement strand
ATGCCCGCCGACCAGGAGGAGCTGGAGTTTGCCCTGGAGGACGGGGTGGAGTTCCGGGGGCTGCTGGCCCCTGTGTGCGAGTAGGACGGCGTGCTCACCTGCCATGTGATGGAGCTGGGCGAGCCTGACGCCTCCGGCCGCCGCTCTCCTGTGGACACCGGCAAGGTGGCTGAGGTGGCTGCCGACACCGTTATTACCGCCGTGGGCGAGAAGGTGGACACCGCTCTGTACACCGCCAACGGTCTGGAAGTGGACAAGCGGGGCAAGGCTGTGGTCAACGGCGAGACCATGGAGTCCTCCGTCAAGAACGTCTTTGTCATCGGCGACGGCCAGAAGGGCCCCGGCACCGTGGTAGAGGCCATTGCCGACGCCACCAAGGCTGCCCGCACCATCCAGGACTTCGACGTGGACACCTATGTGGAGAAGAACGTAAACGATGACTACCAGGCTCCTCTGGCCAAGCGGGGCGATGTGTGCACCGACTGCAAGAATTGCGATGAGATCCGCTGCCTGGGCTGCGCCACCGTGTGTGAGACCTGTACCGAGGTGTGCCCCAACCGGGCCAATGTGGCGGTTGCCGTTCCCGGTATGCGGATGCGCCAGATCATCCACGTGGACGGCATGTGCAACGAGTGCGGCAACTGCGGCACCTTCTGCCCCTATGATTCCCGTCCCTACAAGGATAAGTTCACCCTGTTCTGGAGCGAAGAGGACTTTGCCAACAGTGAGAACGAGGGCTTCCTGAAGCTGGAGGGCGCCAAGACCCGGGTGCGTCTGGCCGGCGAGGTGAAGGAGTATGACGTCTCCGACGCCGGCTGCGGCCTGTATGATCCCCTGCGCCGTCTGATCTGCGCAGTTTACGACAGCTACACCTATCTGCTGCCCTGACCCCTCGGGCGGAGCCTCAGCCGCCACGGCTGAGGCTTTCCGCCTGTGTACAAACATCCGGGCAATTTATAAGGAAAAGAGGTACCCAAGATGAGCGAGCAATATACCTTCGTTGTCAACGGCAAACCCTGCACCACCGATCAGGACAAGCCTCTGCTGCGCTATCTGCGGGACGACCTGCGGCTGCTCTCGGTCAAGGACGGCTGCAGTGAGGGCGCCTGCGGCACCTGTAGTATCATTGTGGATGGCAAGACGGTTCGTTCCTGTATCCTCACCACCAAAAAGGCGGTTGGAAAGAACATTCTGACCGTGGAAGGGCTTTCTATGGAAGAGCAGGAGGCCTTTGTATACGCCTTCGGCAAGGTGGGTGCGGTACAGTGCGGCTTCTGTATCCCCGGTATGGTCATTGCGGGCAAGGCCCTCATTGACCAGAATCCCAACCCCACGGAAGGGGACATCAAGAAGGCCATCCGGGGCAACATCTGCCGTTGTACCGGATATAAGAAGATCATTGAAGGCATTGCCCTGGCCGCCGCCATCCTCCGGGGAGAGGCCCGGATCGACCCTGAGCTGGAAAAGGGCGATGTGTACGGTGTGGGGGACCGGGCCTTCCGTACCGACGTGCGGGGCAAGGTGCTGGGTACCGGCACCTACTGTGACGACCTGTATCTGGACGGCATGGTATATGCCTCTGCCGTCCGCACCCAGTACCCCAGAGCCAGAGTGCTGGATATTGACACTTCTGCGGCCCTGGCCCTCCCCGGCGTGCTGGCCGTCCTCACAGCCGAGGACGTACCCCACAACAAGGTGGGCCACATTCAGCAGGACTGGGATGTGATGATTGCCAAGGGTGATGTGACCCGCTGCATGGGTGACGCCATCTGCCTGGTGGTGGCTGAGAGCGAGGACGTGCTGAACGAGGCCAAAAAGCTGGTGAAAATCGACTATGAGCCTCTGGAGCCGGTGCGCACCATTCAGGACGCCATGGCGGAAAACGCACCTCTGGTGCATTCCAAGGGCAATCTGTGCCAGTCCCGCCATGTGACCCGGGGGGATGCCAAGACCGCCCTGGCCAACTCCAAGTATGTGGTGACTCAGCGCTATACCACCCCCTTTACCGAGCACGCCTTCCTGGAGCCGGAATGCGCCGTGGCCTTCCCCTACAAGGATGGGGTGAAGGTTTACACGTCCGACCAGGGCGTATATGATACCCGGAAGGAAATTTCCATCATGCTGGGCTGGGACCCCGACCGGATCGTGGTGGAAAACCAGTTTGTGGGCGGCGGATTCGGCGGCAAGGAGGACGTGTCGGTGCAGCACCTGGCGGTGCTGGCTGCGCTGAAGGTGAACCGGCCCGTCAAGGCCAAGCTCACCCGGCAGGAGTCCATCAACTTCCACCCCAAGCGCCACTATATGGAGGGTACCTTCACCCTGGGCTGCGACGAGAACGGGATTTTCACCGGGCTGGACTGTGAGATCTACCTGGATACCGGCGCCTACGCCTCCCTGTGCGGCCCGGTGCTGGAGCGTGCCTGTACCCACTCGGTAGGTCCCTACTGCTATCAGAATACCGATATCCGGGGCTATGGCTACTACACCAACAATCCCCCTGCCGGCGCCTTCCGGGGCTTCGGCGTGTGCCAGAGCGAGTTTGCCCTGGAATCCAACATCAACCTGCTGGCGGAAAAGGTGGGCATTTCTCCCTGGGAAATCCGCTACCGCAACGCCATTGAGCCGGGCAAGGTGCTGCCCAACGGCCAGATTGCCGACTGCTCCACTGCGCTCAAGGAAACGCTGCTGGCCGTGAAGGACGTCTATGAGCAGAATATGGACCATGCCGGCATTGCCTGCGCCATGAAGAACGCCGGCGTAGGCGTGGGCCTGCCCGACAAGGGCCGGGCCAAGCTGATTGTGCGGGACGGTATGGTGGAGTTGTACTCCGCCGCCTCTGATATCGGCCAGGGCTGCGCCACTGTATTCCTCCAGATTCTCTCCCAGGCCACCGGCCTGCCCCGGGTGCTGCTGCGTAACATGGGGGCCAACTCTGAGGTGGCTCCCGACTCCGGTACCACCTCCGGCTCCCGTCAGACCTTGATCACCGGTGAGGCGGTGCGCATGGCAGCGGTGGATTTGAAGGCCGATATGGACAAGGTAAACGGCGATCTGGCTCATCTGGAAGGCAAGGAGTACTTTGCCGAGTTCTTCGATCCCACCGACAAGCTGGGCGCCGACGTCCCCAACCCCAAGAGCCATGTGGCCTACGGCTTTGCCACCCATGTGGTCATCCTGGACGATGAGGGCAAGGTAAAAGAGGTATATGCTGCCCACGACTCCGGCAAGGTGGTCAACCCCACCTCCATCCAGGGACAGATTGAGGGCGGTGTGCTGATGGGCCTGGGCTATGCCCTGACCGAGAAGTTCCCCTTGAAGGACTGCGTCCCCCAGGTGAAGTTCGGCACCCTGGGCCTGATGCGGGCCGATCAGATCCCCGACATCCACGCCATCTATGTGGAGAAGGAGGAGCTGCTGCCCTTCGCCTATGGCGCCAAGGGCATCGGTGAGATTGCCACCATTCCCACCGCCCCGGCGGTGCAGGGCGCTTACTATGCCAGGGACCACATTCTGCGCACCCAGCTGCCCATGGAGGACACCTTCTACAACAAGAAAAAGTAACATCCATTACCCAATTCCGGAGGCCGCCTGATGACCTTCCCAGGGGCCTTGGTCCGGCAGGAAAATACCCTGCCGCTAAGGCCCCTTTTTGCATCCCTTTGCCTGCGGGCTACCAGGGTGAACCCGTTGGTATAAGGGCGTTTTGGGCTGCACCAAAAAATTTTTTAGCTTCTCATTATTTTTTTAAGATTCCCTCTTGACATCTGCTGTACAAGTGGTATGATGGATACCAGAAATGAATGGTTGTATTCACCACTGAAAAATCTTTTGGAGGCGAATTTCTGATGAAAGACCAGATCAAATGGGTCATCAATCAAATGCCCAAGAGCGAGGACAAGCAGCTGGGCGTCATGTCCCTGGACAACGTGGACAAGGCCCGTTCCTTCCACAGCTCCTTCCCTCAGTACTCCATTACTCCTCTGGCACACCTGGACGGTATGGCCGACTACCTGGGCCTGGGCGGCGTCTATGTGAAGGACGAGTCCTACCGCTTCGGGCTGAACGCCTTCAAGGTGCTGGGCGGCTCCTTCGCCATGGCAAAGTACATTGCCAGCGAGATGGGCCGGGACGTGTCTGAGATGACTTACGACTACCTGACCAGCGAGGCCTTCCGCAAGGAGTTCGGTCAGGCCACCTTCTTCACCGCCACCGACGGCAACCACGGCCGGGGCGTGGCATGGGCTGCCAACAAGCTGGGCCAGAAGGCCGTGGTACATATGCCCAAGGGCAGCGCCAAGTCCCGCTTTGACAACATCGCCAAGGAGGGCGCCAAGGTCACCATCGAAGAGGTGAACTACGACGACTGCGTGCGCATGGCCGCCGCTGAGGCCGAGCAGACCGAGCACGGCGTCATTGTGCAGGACACCGCCTGGGACGGCTATGAGGAGATCCCCTCCTGGATCATGCAGGGCTACGGCACCATGGCCAGCGAGGCTGCCAACCAGCTGCGTCAGTGCGGCATCAACCGTCCTACCCATGTGTTCGTGCAGGCCGGTGTAGGCTCTCTGGCCGGCGCTGTGGTGGGCTACTTCGCCAACCTGTTCCCCAACGATCCCCCCAAGTTCGTGGTAATGGAAGCCCGTGCCGCCGACTGCCTGTACCAGGGCGCCCTGGCCAACGACGGCGCTCCCCGGATTGTCACCGGCGACCTGCAGACCATCATGGCCGGTCTGGCCTGCGGCGAGCCCAACACCATTTCCTGGGACATCCTGCGCAACCACGTGTCCGCCTTCCTGTCCTGCCCCGACTGGGTGAGCGCCAAGGGCATGCGGATGCTGAGCACCCCCGTCAAGGGCGATCCCCGTGTGGTGTCCGGCGAGTCCGGCGCTGTGGGCATGGGCGTGCTGGACGCTCTGCTGTGCGACGACACCTACAAGGAGCTGCGTGAGGCTCTGGAGCTGGACCGCCACAGCCAGGTGCTGATGTTCTCCACCGAGGGCAACACCGACCCCGAGAAGTACCGCCGGGTCATCTGGGACGGCGAGTATCCCACCGTGGACACCCCCCAGAAGCCCTGCTGAGACTTGTGAGAACCGGGAACTTTCCCGTTAAACCGTGAAATCAACATAAAATGGAGGTCTTTACAATGGATTTTGAGAAAATCAAAGCTGCTGCCGAAGGCTATAAGGCCGATATGACCCGCTTCCTGCGGGATATGATCCGTATCCCCAGCGAGAGCTGCGAGGAGAAGGGCGTCTGCGAGTGCATCAAGGCCGAGATGGAGAAGCTGGGCTTTGACAAGGCTGAGTTTGACGGCCTGGGCAACGTGATCGGCTGGATGGGCGAGGGCGACAAGATTATTGCCATCGACTCCCACATCGACACCGTGGGCATCGGCAACATCAACAACTGGACCCATGACCCCTATGAGGGCTACGAGGATGACGAGGTCATCTATGGCCGCGGCGGTTCCGACCAGGAGGGCGGCATGGCTTCCGCCGTGTACGGCGCCAAGATCATGAAGGATATGGGCCTGATTCCCGCCGGCTACAAGATCATGGTGGTTGGCTCCGTCCAGGAAGAGGACTGCGACGGCATGTGCTGGCAGTACATTGTCAACAAGTTCTTCCCCTCCATCGGCGTGAAGAAGGAGCAGGTGGAGTTCGTGATCTCCACCGAGCCCACCGACGGCGGCATTTACCGTGGTCACCGCGGCCGCATGGAGATCCGTGTGGACGTGAAGGGCGTTTCCTGCCACGGCTCCGCTCCCGAGCGCGGCGACAACGCCATCTACAAGATGGCTGACATCCTCCAGGATGTGCGCGCCCTCAACGAGAACGACGACGCTGACTCCACCGAGATCAAGGGTCTGGTGAAGATGCTCAACCCCAAGTACAACCCCGACCACTACGAGGATGCTCAGTTCCTGGGCCGCGGCACCTGCACCACCTCCCAGATCTTCTACACCTCTCCCAGCCGCTGCGCTGTGGCTGACTCCTGCTCCATCTCCATCGACCGCCGCATGACCGCCGGCGAGACCTGGGATTCCT
>CALWOK010000006.1 GCA_944383125.1 uncultured Flavonifractor sp. | reverse complement strand
GGGGGGAAAATTCAGACAGACACTGCTGGGTGAGCTGATCCAGATGTTCCCCCTGGGTCACAAAGCTGTCGGTCAGCTTGGTGAGGGTATCATAGGCCTTGTCCAGCTCCTGGGCGGTGCGGTTGATGGCGCTGTCCATGTCGGAGCGCAGCAGGTCATAGCCCGCCTTGACCTTGTGGAGCCACTGCTCCACCTCGGTGCGGGCCCGCTGCACCTTTTCCTCCGACTGGCGCTGTACCTCCTGGGCCCGGCAGTGGGCCTCCAGTTCAATGCCGGCGGTGCGGTCCTTTACCTGTTCGTAGGCTCTGGCGGCCGGCTCCATCCGCTCCAGACTGGCCTTGGTTTCTGCCAGAAGCTGGGCCTGCTGGTCAAAGCGCTGCTGAAGGGCCTGCAGCTCCTCCTGGGCCTTGGCCAGCGCCTCCCGCAAACCGGCCCGCTCCTCTTCTGCCCGCTTCAGCTGGGCCTGGGCGTCAGCAGCCTGGCGGCTCAGGCTTTCCTTCTCCTGAAGCAGCTCATCCCGTTCCCGCTGGATGACCTCCAGCTTTTCCGCATAGCTCTGGTTGGAGGATTCAATGTAACTCAGTACATCCTGCTTCTGGAATCCGCCAATGGCGGCGGTACGAAACTGAAGCTCCGTAGCGCTCATAAAGGACACCTCATTTCCACAAATTCACTGCTATTCTACCATAGTTTCCTCCATAACACAATTCTTTCTTGTCGTTGACTGGACGATAGGGGGGTGATATAATAGGATGATTATGACAACAATAACCGGGAGGGAGACTATGTGGATCTCGGATGGATGGAAGGACTATGAGCTGCTGGACTGCGGCGGGGGAGAGCGGCTGGAGCGCTGGGGAAAGCACATTCTGGTGCGGCCCGATCCCCAGGCCATCTGGCGCCCCGAGGGGAGACACCCCGGCTGGAAGAAGTATGACGCCCGCTATCAGCGCTCCTCCACCGGGGGAGGCCAGTGGGTGAAAAAGGACCTGCCGGCCCGCTGGACCCTGGGCTACAAAAGCCTTACCTTTAATATCAAGCCCATGAACTTCAAGCACACGGGACTCTTCCCCGAGCAGGCCGCCAACTGGGATTTTGCCATGGAGCGCATCCGCTCGGCCGGACGGCCCATTCAGGTGCTCAACCTGGTTGCCTATACCGGCGGGGCTACCGTGGCCTGCGCTGCGGCGGGGGCCAGTGTGTGCCATGTGGATGCCGCCAAGGGGATGGTAAGCTGGGCCAGGGAGAATGCGGCCTCTTCCGGTCTGACCGACGCCCCTATCCGCTGGATTGTGGACGACTGCGGCAAGTTTGTGGAGCGGGAAATCCGCCGGGGACGGAAATATGACGCCGTGATCATGGACCCGCCCTCCTATGGACGGGGTCCTTCGGGGGAGATCTGGAAGCTGGAGGAAAACCTCTTCCCCTTTGTGGAGCTGGTGGCAGGGGTGCTGTCGGACAGCCCTCTGTTTTTCCTCATCAATTCCTATACCACCGGCCTGTCCTCCTCGGTGCTGACCTACCTGCTGGAAACGCTGGTATCCCGCAAGTATGGCGGGCATACCCACAGCCAGGAGCTGGGATTGCCGGTAACGGCCACCGGTCTGGCGCTGTCCTGCGGCACCACCGGCCGCTGGACCTGCGATTGAGAAGGAGATACCATGGAACAACCCATTCTTGAAACCAAAGCACTCCGCTTTTGCTATGACGATGGAGAGGAGCCTTCCCCTGTCGTTCTGGACGGTGTGGATCTCCAGATTGAGGAGGGCAGCTTTGTGGCGGTACTGGGCCATAACGGTTCGGGAAAATCCACCCTGGCCAAGCACCTCAACGCCATTTTGCTGCCCTCCGGCGGCCAGGTCTATGTGGCGGGGATGGACACCGCCGACGAGGACAAGCTGCTGGAGATCCGCCGTACGGTGGGCATGGTGTTCCAGAACCCGGACAACCAGATTGTAGCCAATGTGGTGGAGGAGGATGTGGCCTTTGCCCCAGAAAATCTGGGGGTACCCTCTGAGGAAATCCGCCGCCGGGTGGACGAGGCCCTCAAGGCGGTAGGCATGTATGAATACCGGGAGCACGCCCCCCATCTGCTGTCTGGCGGACAGAAGCAGCGGGTGGCCATTGCGGGGGTCATTGCCATGCAGCCCCGGTGCATTGTGCTGGACGAGCCCACCGCCATGCTGGACCCCATCGGCCGGGCAGAGGTACTCAAGACCATCAAGACCCTCAACCGGACCTCCAAGGTGACGGTGGTGCTCATTACCCACCATATGGACGAGGCCGCCCAGGCCGACCGGCTGGTGGTGATGTCCAAGGGCAAGGTCATTGCCGACGGCGTCCCCAAAGAGGTATTCTGCCAGGTGGAAGAGCTGAAGGCAGTGGGACTGACGGTACCCGAGACCACCGAACTGCTGTGGGAGCTGCGGCAGGCGGGGGTGGACGTACCGCTGGACGCCCTCAGCGATGAGGAATGTGCCAGGACTCTGTACAACCTGTTAAGAAAGGGGAGAAGTACATGAGCAAAGACAGGATGGAACGTGTACTGACAGCAATCGGTCTCACACTCTTTATCCTCCTTATGGCTGCTCTGCATCTGCTCCAGTATTGCAACATTGTTTTGGAATTTCCGATACGACTGATACTCAGTCTATCCATTACTGTGGCAGGGCTTCTGATTGCTTATCTCTGGCTCAAGATCCGCAATTTGGAGGGAGAGGTTCTCTATCTTTCTCACCGTCTGGAAACGCTGGAGAACCAATCTGATCACCGGACGTGACCCTGCACAGGGCATGTACCCTTTTGTCAAAGGAATGAAGCGAATTGGAACCGATCATACAGACCCAGCATCTGAGCCATATCTATTCTGCCGGTACCCCCTTTGAACGTGGTGCGCTGGTGGATGTGGACTTCACGGCCTATCGGGGGGAGTATCTAGGCATCATCGGCCATACCGGATCAGGGAAATCCACCCTGATTCAGCACCTGAACGGGCTGCTGAAGCCCACCTCCGGCAAGGTGCTCTTTGAGGGCCAGGATGTCTGGGAGAGCAAGGAGCGCACCCGTCAGATCCGCTTTCAGGTGGGGCTGGTTTTTCAGTACCCCGAGTACCAGCTCTTTGAAGAGACGGTTTATAAGGATATTGCCTTTGGCCCCACCAATATGGGCCTGAATCCGGAGGAAATTGACCGCCGGGTGCGGCAGGCCGCCGGATTTGTGGGGCTGGATCAGGAGACCCTCCACAAATCCCCCTTTGAGCTGTCGGGCGGACAGAAGCGGCGGGTGGCCATTGCGGGGGTCATTGCCATGGAGCCGTCGGTGCTCATTCTGGACGAGCCTACCGCCGGGCTGGACCCGGTGGGGGTGGAGTCCATTCTGGGCAATATCCACGACTACCACAAGGCCAAGAATGCCACCATCATCATTGTGTCCCACTCCATGGAGGAGATGGCCCGGACGGTGGACCGCATTGTGGTGGTCAACGACGGGAAAATTCCCTTTTCCGGCACCCCCCGGGAGGTCTTTGCCCACGGGGATCAGCTGGAGCAGATGGGCCTGGGTGTGCCTGCCATGACCCGGGTATTCCACCGGCTGAAGAGCATGGGCGTAAAGATTGACCCCTCGGTGTACACCATCGAGCAGGCCAAAGAGGCCGTATTGGCCAAA
>CALWOK010000005.1 GCA_944383125.1 uncultured Flavonifractor sp. | reverse complement strand
CCTGCGTCTCTGCCAGGGCAAAGTCGCTCTGGTAGGGCCATACCCCGTCGGGCTGGTCCTCATAGCCATTGTAATCCCGGGCCTGCTTGACCAGCTCTTTCAGGGCGGTTTCCGCCTGTTCTTTGTTGCTGCTGTCGCTGCTGTCCTCCCCGGAAGTCACACCGCTCTGGCCCGGCTCTACCGTGCCGCCGGGGATGGTGACGGCCTCGCCGCTGTTGTTTTCCACCTGGGTGCCGGCGGTGCTGACGGTGGTGCCGGTGGCACCCTGGGCCGCCTCTACCTTGGACACGGTACCGGCTCCTGTCACAGCGGTAGCCGCCCCGGCCGTTACCACAGAGCCAATCTCAGCTCCGGCCTGGGCTTCAATGGCAGCGCTGTGGGCGCTTTCTTCCACGGACACCAGAGAAATCCGGCCATCGGTGGATACGCTGGCATTGGCTCCGGTGACGGTCAGTTGTTCCACCGTCCCCTGGAGGGTCAGCTTCTGCCCCTCTCCGGACACCACCACATCCTTGACCTGGGCCTCCTCTTCCACCGATACCCGGACGCCGCCGCCCTGGCGGGCTACCGTGATCCGGTCGGCCTTGGACTGGCCTTTGAGCACCACGGAGTTCCCTCCGCCGCCCCGGACCATAATCTGGCCGGTTACAGTCACCCCGTCCAGCACCACATGGCCGTCGGCCACTCCTTCCGCCACAATCAGGTCGCCCTGAATGGTCATATTTTGCAGGGTGACATCCCCCGCCTTGATGACGGCAGAGCCGTCCACCTCCTGGCTGTAAGTACCTGCCTGGTCAAAGGTTGCGGCAAAGACGTTGTCCAGCATCACCGCCACCTCGGCCCGGGTGATGGAGTGGGTGGGACGGATGGAGCCGGCAAAGCCCTGGACATAGCCCGCCTGGGCCATAGCGCCTACCGCATCCCTGGCCCAGGGCGCCACCTGGCTGCCGTCCTGGAAGGCGTCCACCCCCTGGGGTGCGCCCGTCAGGTTCAGCACCCGGGACAGCATGACCATGGCCTCCTGCCGGGTAATGGGGCTGCCGGGACGGGCTCCCACCCCATCCCCCTGGAGCACCCCGGCGGCGCAGGCTTTGAGCACCGCCTCGGCATACCAGGCGTCTTCCGCTACATCGGGGAAGGGGTTTTCCATGGTCAGCTGGTAGTCCATGATCCGGTCCAGCACGGTGGCCAGCTCGGCCCGGGTAATGGGGGCGGTAGGTCTCAGGTTGCCGTTCTGGTCTCCCTGAAAGACCCCCCGTTCCACCCATACCGCCATGGCCTCATCATACCAGTTTCCCTCTGTACGCTGGCTTCCGGCAGCCAGGGCGGGGGTACAGGTCATGGTTCCCGCCAGCAGCAGGGATAAGATCCGTTTTTTCATATGTTCGTTTCTCCTTGTGTTCATCATCCAAAAAACGGGTGGGACTCTGCGCAGAGCCCCACCCGTTTCCATGGCATTGGCTTGCGTCTGACAGGGGGTATCTTACCATACCCTTCTGTCAAACCACAAGGAAAAATTCTAATTTTATCAGGAGTAAATAGTGGAAAAACGGCATATTTTAGCGTTTTTCCGCATCAATAGGCCACGCCCCAGTATACCATATGCTTGGCGGGCCGGCCGCAGACGGGACACACGTCGCCCAGGTGCTCCTGCTCCAGAGGGATGCAGCGGGAGGACACCCCGGCCAGCTCCTTCATCTTCAGCTCGCAGGCCTCGTCCCCGCACCACATGGTCTTGGCAAAGCCGCCCTGGGTGGACATTTTTTCCTTGACCTCCTCCACGGTGGCGCAGGCATAGGTGTTCTCGTCCAGGTTGCGCTTGGCCTTGTCGAACAGGCCCTGCTGCACCGCGTCCAGCATGGTCTTGACGGTCTCTTCGATGTTGTCCAGGGAGACAAAGCTCTTCTCCCCGTTGTCCCGGCGGGCCAGTACGCACTGGTTCTTCTCCATATCCTTGGGACCCATCTCCAGACGCAGGGGGACGCCCTTCATCTCATACTCGGCAAACTTCCAGCCGGCGGACTGCTCGGAGGCGTCCATCTTCACCCGGATGCCGGCGGCCTTCAGGCGGTCCATCACGGCCTGGTTGGCCTCCAGAACGCCCTCCTTGTGCTGGGCCACAGGAATGATGATGACCTGGGTGGGGGCAATGCGGGGGGGCAGCACCAGGCCGTTGTTGTCGCCGTGGGTCATGATGACGCCGCCGATCAGCCGGGTGGACACGCCCCAGGAGGTCTGGAAGGGGTGATGGAGCTTGTTGTCCTTGCCGGTAAAGGTAATGTCGAAGGCCTTTGCAAAGCCGTCCCCAAAGTAATGGGAGGTACCGGCCTGGAGGGCCTTCTTGTCGTGCATCATACACTCCACAGTGTAGGTGGCCTCAGCGCCGGAGAACTTCTCCTTGTCGGTCTTGCGGCCCTTCACCACCGGCATGGCCAGGTAGTTTTCGCAGAAATCCGCATAGATGTTGAACATCTGCTCGGTTTCAGCAATGGCCTCCTCAGCGGTGGCGTGCATGGTGTGGCCCTCCTGCCACAAAAATTCCCGGTGGCGCAGGAAGGGACGGGAGGTCTTTTCCCACCGTAGGACGGAGCACCACTGGTTGTACAGCTTGGGCAGGTCCCGGTGGGAGTGGATGATGTTGGCGTAGTGCTCGCAGAACAGGGTCTCGGAGGTGGGGCGGATACAGTAGCGCTCCTCCAGCTTCTCGGAGCCGCCCATGGTCACCCAGGCGCACTCGGGGGCAAAGCCCTCTACATGGTCCTTTTCCTTCTGGAGCAGGCTTTCCGGGATGAGCATGGGGAGATATACATTCTCATGACCGCAGTCCTTGAACTTCTCGTCCAGAATTTTCTGGAAATTTTCCCAGATGGCGTAGCCGTAGGGGCGGAGAATGAACATACCCTTGATGGAGGAGTAGTCAATGAGTTCTGCCTTTTTGCACACGTCGGTGAACCATTTGGCAAAGTCCACCTCCATGTCGGTGATCTGTTCCACCTGCTTTTTATCCTGTGCCATATTGATCTCAATCCTTTATTCTTAAAATACATGGGGTTGTTCTATTTTATGCACTGGCTGTTCAAAAGTCAAGGGGAGGGGCCGGGACAGCCGCCCGGACCCCTCCCCTTTTTGTGTATGTTACATCCGCACCGCCAAGGTAGCGGTAAAGATGGCCCCCACACGGCTGCCGTACAGCTGCACCCGGTCCCCTGCCTTCAGGTCTGACAGGGTGAGGGCCGTTCCGGAGGCATCCAGGATGCCCGCTCTGGTGAGGTCCGCCTGTAAGTAGTCCCCGCTGACCGTTTTGAACAGCAGGGTGCCTGCCTGCACATCCACCTCCAGCACGGTACCCTGTACCGTTCCGGCGGTGCTGGGGGACTGGGCCTCCAGGGTCAGCACCTGATTGCCGCTGATGGTCAGGGTAACGCTGTCCTCCGGCTGAAGGGCGCCAGGGGTGGCCGCCGCTCCATCCCGTGTCACGGGCGTGGCTGCCGCCACATGGTAGGCCGCAACCTTTCCCGCCGCATCCGCCACGCTGATGGTAACGCCGGCCCCATCGGGTACCACCTGCCGGATGGTGCCCTGGGTGGACCAGCTGTCTCCGGTCAGCTTCAGCTCTGCCAGGTGGCCCATGCTGTCCACCCAGCACTGGGCCTGGGTATAGCGGGCCGCCGGGTAGATCAGGGTCTGTCCCCCTACCTGCTGGCCCACCTGGACCTGGGTAAAGCGGTCAATGGGCAGTCTTTTGCTCAGGCCATCCGCCAGCAGCACAATGCTGTCCTGGGCAATGGAGGAGACGGTACCGGTGATAAGGGTGAGCGCCCCTCCGATGCGCACCGAATGGATGGAGCCGTCGCTGTTGGTATTAACCCGGATGTACTGCCCCTCCCGCAGGGAGGACGGGGTGGTGCGCATGTTATTCTCATAGATAGGTGTATTTACAGGGAGGGTGCAGGTGGTACTGCCGGTGAGATTGCTCACCAGGGCTACCGAATAGCCCCCGTCCGGGCCGGCGGTCACGTTCTGGACCACGCCCCCCGTCCAGGCATAGGTGGTATAGGCGGGCAGCTCGGCGTAAATCCCCTGGTCATCCATAAAGTCAATGGCCCGGCACAGCATGGTGGCCATTTCCGCCCGGGTCAGCTCTCCCTGGGGCTGAAACTGGTTGGCGGGGTTGCCCCGCACCACCCCGTAGGTGGCCAGCAGATAGACATAGGGCCGCAGGGACTGGGTGATGCTGGAGGTGTCGGCAAAGTTCATGGGGTAGCTGGACAGGCTCTGGGCCAACGGAGCCAGCTGCATGGCCCGCACCAGATACATGGCCAGGTTCTCCCGGCTGATGGCCTTCAGCAAGGCCCCCGACTGGCACAGGGCCTCCAGCTCATAGGTGCTGACAATGCCGGTTTCCAGACAGACCGCCATTTCCTCTTTGGCCCAGCTGTACACCGACTCAGGCAAGGTCTGGCCCAGATACTCCTCATACTGGGCGGCAATGGCCTTTTTTTCTTCCTCCGGTACCCCGGTGGCCCGGGAGCAGAACAACAGGGCCTCGCAGGCGGTCATCTTCCGGTCGGGGCCGAAGGTGGTGGCGCTGAGGCCCTTCACAATTCCCAGCCCCGCCAGATATTCCACGTCCTCTCTGGCCCAGTGGTTGGTCATATCGGTAAAGCTCACCGCCCCTGCCGGCAGCACCAGCAGCGACAGCGACAGGATCAGGGCCAGCACCAGGGCGGCCGCTCGGTTTCCCTTCATATCCTTCCCTCCATAGGCTGTCATAGGTTTCCATAATACAGAGTTATTATAGCGGCTCCCCGGTGAAATTGCAACCTCTGCCGCCTGCATAGAAAGGGCCCGCCCCCATTATTATTAAATGCACAGAGACTCACATGAGTCGCCTGTGCATTTTTCTTTTTATATCGACCCCAAAAGACGGAGGTGAGACCGACGGGAAAATACCGCTACCTGACCTTCGAGGACA
>CALWOK010000004.1 GCA_944383125.1 uncultured Flavonifractor sp. | reverse complement strand
CACCAACCATCCTGGTGTGGACCAAGGAGGATTTGCCCGCCCACCCCATGCCCCAGCTTTCCCTCAACCCCATGCCCCCGGTGGCGGAGGTGAGCGCCCGGACCGGCGCCGGATTGGACCGGCTGGGAGAGCTGGTAGCAGAGCAGTTTCCTGCCATCCAAGCGGGCAGCGGGGGTGAACTGCTTACCAATGCCCGGCAGGCCGAGGCCGCCCGGCGGGCTTTGGAGGGGGTGCGCAGAGCAGGGGAGAGCCTGACGCTGGGCATGACCCCGGACGCCCTGCTTACCGATGTGGAAGAGGCCCTCTCTGCACTGGGAGAGCTGACCGGGGCCAACATCCGGGAGGATATCATCGGGCGTATTTTTGAACGGTTCTGTGTGGGAAAATGACCTCCCTCCAGGGCCATCAAATTTGTAAACAATCCTTGAATCCCCTTGCAATTTTTTGTGCCAAGGATTATGATAGCGTTAGCACTCAGGAAGAAAGAGTGCTAACGCTGTGTTTTGTAAAGAACTTTCAGATACAGGAGGCATTCACCATGGAGAAAAAACAGTTTCAGGCAGAGTCCCAGCGCTTGCTGGATCTGATGATCAACTCCATCTATACCCACAAGGAGATTTTCCTGCGGGAGATCATCTCCAATGCCAGCGACGCAATGGATAAGCTGGCATACAAAGCCCTTACCGATGACAAGGTGGCGGTGGATCGGGAGCAGCTGAACATCACCCTTACCCCCGATCAGATTGCCCGTACCCTGACCATTTCCGACAACGGCATTGGTATGACCCGTGAGGAGCTGGAGAGCAACCTGGGTACCATTGCCCGCAGCGGCTCCCTCCAGTTCAAGGAGGAGCTGGCTAAGCAGGAGAAAGCGGAGGGGGACACCACCGATATCATTGGCCAGTTTGGCGTGGGCTTCTATTCCGCCTTCATGGTGGCCGATCAGGTGACAGTCACGTCCAAAGCCTACGGCGCCGACCAGGCCTGGAAGTGGGAATCCGACGGGGCCGACGGCTATACCCTGGAGCCTTGCGAGAAAGAAACTGTGGGTACCGACATTGTGCTCCACATCAAGGCCAACACCGAGGATGACCGCTACGACGAGTATCTGGAGCAGTACCGCATTTCCGACCTGGTGAAAAAGTACTCCGACTATATCCACTATCCCATTGTCATGCTCATGCACAAGTCCCGCCAAAAGCCCCGCCCCGAGGACGCCGGTGACGACTACAAGCCTGAGTGGGAGGACTATGACGCCTGGGAGACCCTCAACTCCATGGTGCCTCTGTGGCAGCGGCCCAAGAGTGAGGTGATGGCAGAGGAGTACAACCAGTTTTATAAGGAAAAGTACGGCGATTGGGAAGATCCCCTGGCAGTGGTCCATGTGTCTGCCGAGGGTACCGTGGAGTACAAGGCCATGCTGTACATTCCCGGCCACGCCCCCTATGATTTCTATACCAGGGAGTACCAGAAGGGCCTCCAGCTCTACTCCTCCGGGGTGCTCATCATGGACAAGTGCGCCGATCTGCTGCCCGATCACTTCCGCTTTGTAAAGGGCGTGGTGGACTCCCAGGATTTCTCTCTGAACATCTCCCGTGAGATGCTCCAGCACACCCGTCAGCTGAAGGTGATTGCCACCAACCTGGAAAAGAAGATCAAGGGCGAGCTGCTCAAGCTCCAGAAGGAAGACCGGGAGAAGTATGAGCAGTTCTGGAAGGCCTTTGGCCCCCAGATCAAAATGGGTGTGGTGTCCGATTACGGCGCCCACAAGGATCTGCTGAAGGAGCTGCTCCTCTTCTTCTCTTCCAAGGAGGGCAAGCTCACCACCCTGGCCGAGTACAAGGAGCGGATGCCGGAAGATCAGCAGTATGTCTACTATGCCTGCGGTGAGGATGCCGCCCAGCTGGACAAGCTGCCCCAGGCCGAGCGCATCCGGGATAAGGGCTATGAAATTCTCTACCTCACCGCCGAGGCCGACCAGTTTGTGGTCAATGCCCTGGGTGAGCTGGAGGGCAAGGCTTTTAAGTCGGTGGATGATGATGACGCCCTGCCCCAGACCGACGAGGAGAAAGCCGACCTGGAGAAGAAGGCGGAGGAGAGCCGTGACGTACTGGACTTCCTGAAAGAAACCCTGGGGGAAGAGATCAAGGAGGCCCGGGTATCCCGGCTGCTCAAGAGCGGCGCCGTGTGCCTTACCGCCGACGGCCCCATCACCCTGGAGATGGAGAAATATTTCCAAAAAATGGACCCGGACAATGCCGCCTCCATGAAGGCCCAGCGGGTGCTGGAGCTGAATCCCGAGTCCTCCGCCTTTGCTGCCCTCAAGCGGGCAGTGGCCGAGGACAAGGAGCTGGCTGCCAAGTATGCCAAGCTGCTCTACGCCCAGGCCCAGCTCATTGCCGGTCTACCCCTCACCGACCCCGCGGGATATACCGAGCTGGTGTGCTCCCTGATGCAGTAAACGATAATAACACAAGGCCCCGCTGCCATGCAGCGGGGCCTTGTGTTATCGGTGAGAGAGAGCCGTCCACAGCTTCTTCTGGTTGGGCAGCATCTGCTTGGGCTGGGTGCGTCTGGCATAGCGCCGGGCCAGCTCCTGCCGCACGTCCGGCGTGAGAAAGGACACCAGCGGAAGGGCCTTGCCCTCAAAGGCCGCCAGGGAAAAGGCGATGCTGCTGTCCTTGGGGATGGGATAAAACAGCATATGCTCCAAAGCCTGGAGGGTTACTGTGTTGGCCTCCTCCATCGGACAGCCTGCCAGACAGTCTGCCAGGGCGGCCACCCGCTCGGTCACAATCGGGTCAAATTCACTGACGGCATAATTGACCTTGGGGTTGCCCTGGGAGCGGAATAAAAAGCCCACAACCTCCCCCACGCTGGAGGTTTTGCTGCGCTCCAGCTTCTGGACAAAGGCCTCATAGGAATCCTTCAGGGCCTGTATAGCCTGGACAGCAGGTGAAACCGGCGTTTCTTCCATGAAAATTCCCCCTTTTGCCCCATTATAGATGCCGGATCAGAAAAAAACAAGGCCCCGCGGCAGCGGGGCCTGAAAAGAGGCTTAACCCTGGGCCTCCACAAAGGCATGGAACAGAGCTTCGCCTTCGTCGGCGTTTTCGCCGATCAGGAAGAGCACATAGCCGTTTTCCACGACAGTGCGGGCGTCCTGCACCTTGGGCAGGTGCTGGGACAGATACCAGGAGAAGGTGTCCTCCTGGCGCTGACGGTAGGCCTCCAGAGCGTCTGTCACCACCGTCTGGTCGGCCCCTTCTGCCAGCTTGCCCACAATGACGGTATCCGGGCTGGTAATCATGGGGAAGAAGGCCACAATCTGCTCAAACTGGTCTACCGGCATCTGATAGGCATCGGCCAGCATTTCCTCGTCAGTACGGCTGCCAAAGATCTGGCTGCTATCCATAATGGCATAGGCCAGCTTGACCATGGGGTCGTTGTTGGGGGTGGTGATGTCCACCGCAGTGGGATCTGCCCAGGTCAGGCTATAACCCTCCCAGCCGGTAAACACATCGGCGGAGATATAGGTGACGCCATGGTGAAGCTCAAAGTCTACATCTACTGCCACATCATTCACCGATACGGTCTTGTCCACAAAGTCAGCCACAATGCGGTTTTCACCAAAGGTAAACCAGGCTTCCCGGTTTTCCTCATCCCAGTAGGCGGAGCCGTGGTCGGCCTCTACCACCCGGCGCATGGGCAGCAGATTGTCCTGGCTGGCGGCGGGAATATCGCTGGTATCCAGGGCATCGCCGTTGAGGGTAATGGCGGTGCCGTAGGCATCGGGGTTAGAGGAGATGGGCAGGGGAGCGTCCTCGGCGGCCAGAGCAGGGAGGGTCATGGACCCGGCCAGAGCCAGCGTAAGGGCGGCAGCACCGATTTTTTTCATGGAATATCCTCCTTGTAAGCTTGTTGTCACAGGGATAGACGAGGATTTTTCCAAAAGGTTCCCCCAAAGAGAAAATTTATTTGCTCACCGGGGCAAACCGCCCCCGCACCAGGCCGGCCAGGTCTGCCGGAGCCAGCTCCACCTGGGCGCCGATTTTTCCGGCGCTGACAGTGATGGTGTCCAGCCCCTCCACACTCTGGTCCAGGACGGTGGGGAACTGCTTTTTCATCCCCACCGGAGAGCAGCCCCCGTGGACATAGCCGGTGAGGGGGAGCAGCTGGGCCTGTTTGATCATCTCAATGGATTTTTCCCCCACCGCTTTGGCGGCCTGCTTCAGATCCAGCTCGGTCAGCACCGGGATAACAAACACATAATACTTTTTGCTTGCCCCCTGTGTCACCAGGGTTTTGCATACGCTCTCAGGGTTTTTGCCCATCAGGGCGGCTACGCTGGCCCCGTCCACCGCCCCGTTGGGATGGGCATACCAGTGGGGGGTATAGGGTACCTTTTTCTGCTCCAGTACCCGCATTACATTGGTCTTTTCCTCTGACATGGTTGCATCGCTCCTGCGCTTTGGTATAAGATAAGGACATCTTACTACAAGTCAGGAGCGGATGCAAATGTTGTTGGATACGTTGGGGAGCCGGGGGCAGCTGATGAGCATTGCCCAGCGGCTGCTGTCCATTGACAGCCCCAGTGGATTTACCGATCAGGTGGTGCGGGAGGTGGAACAGATTGCCCAGGACCACAGCTATGCCACCCGGCGCACCAATAAGGGCAATCTGATTGTATCGGTATTGGGCCGGGAGAAGGGCAAGAAAATCGGCCTGTGCGCCCATATAGATACCCTGGGCCTGATGGTACGCTCCATTACAGACAAGGGTATGCTGATGATAACCAAAGTGGGCGGACCCATTCTGCCCACCCTGGATGGGGAGTACTGCCGGAGCCATACCCGCACCAACAAGGTGTATACCGGTACCATTCTGTCCCTGTCTCCAGCTGCCCACGTCTATGACGATGCTGCCACCCGGCCCAGAGATGAAAAAAATCTGGCGGTGCGCATTGACGAGGTGGTGAAGTGCAGGGCGGATGTGGAGGCCCTGGGCATTTGTGCCGGGGATTTTGTGTGTATCGACCCCAAAACCACCATCACCGAAAGCGGATTCATAAAATCCCGGTTCATTGACGACAAGGGGAGCGCCGCCTGCCTGCTGACCCTGCTGCGGCTGATGCATCTGGCCAATGTGCGCCCCCGGTACGACACCCAGGTGATCTTTACCGTCCATGAGGAGGTGGGCCACGGCGGAGCTACCCTTCCCCCGGTGGACGAGCTGCTGGCGGTGGACATGGGCTGTGTGGGGGAGGATCTGAACTGCACCGAGTACCAGGTGTCCATCTGTGCCAAGGACAACAACGGTCCCTATGACTATGAAATGGTGAGCCGCCTGGTGGAGCTGGCCAAGGCCAACGGGGTGGACTATGCGGTGGATATCTATCCCCATTATGGTTCCGACGTGGCGGTGGCCTGGAAAACCGGTATGGATGCCAAAGGAGCCCTGATCGGTCCCGGCGTCCATGCCTCCCACGGCATGGAGCGCACCCATTTTGACGGAATGAAGGCCACCATGGACCTGCTGGGGCTGTATCTGGAGCTGGGCTGAGGGCAATTCCCTGCTGCCCCTTGTCACATGGGAGAGCATTTGGTATAATAAAGGGTAATTTTAACGGGAGGGCGGTGACCGCCGGTGAAATATAAACAGTGGAATCAGGCGGCCTGCCATCCCGCCAAGGTGGAGGCGCTGCAGCAGGCGGGGATACCCGCCCTGGCAGCCATGACCTTATGCGCCCGTGGCTGGGATACCCCGGAAAAGGCGGCCGCCTTTCTGGGAAAAGGACAGGAGAGGCTGTCCGATCCCTTTTTGATGCAGGACATGGACAAGGCCGCCGCCCGGGTATCCCTGGCCCTGGAGCGTGGGGAGACCATTGCGGTGTACGGTGACTATGATGTGGACGGCATTACCTCCACCTGCCTGCTGACCGATTATCTCCGGCAGGCGGGGGGACAGGTGGTGTTCTACATTCCTGACCGGATGGAGGAGGGCTACGGCCTGAACCGGGAGGCCCTGGATACCCTGCACCGGGCGGGAGTGTCTTTGGTGGTGACGGTGGACTGCGGCATTACGGCGGTAGAGGAGGCCAGACATGCCGCCGCACTGGGGATGGATCTGGTGATTACCGACCACCATGAGTGCAAGGAGGCCATTCCGGAGGCCCTGGCAGTGGTGGACCCCCACCGTCCCGACTGCCCCTACCCTTTCAAATGTCTGGCAGGGGTGGGGGTGGCCCTCAAGCTGGTGCTGGCCCTGGCAGGCCGGAAGCAGGAACAGGCACTGCTGGAGCGGTATGCAGATCTGGCGGCCATTGGTACCATCGCCGATGTGATGAGCCTGACGGGGGAAAACCGCATCATTGTGGGCCGGGGGCTGGAGGTGCTGCGGCACACCGGACGTCCCGGCCTGAAGGCGCTGCTCCACCAGGCAGGGCTGGAGGAAAAGCCCATCACCTCCATTTCTGTGGGCTATATTCTGGCGCCCCGGATCAATGCCTCCGGGCGGATGGGGTGCGCCGCTCTGGCTGCCGAGCTGCTTCTGACCCAGGACCCGGCCCGGGGAGAGGAGCTGGCGGCTCAGTTATGCCAGCTCAACCGGGAGCGCCAGAACATTGAGGCTCAGATTTCCGCTGAGTGCCAGATCCTGGCGGAGCAGCTGCCGCCTGAGGAGCGCTTTGCCCTGGTACTGGCGGGAGATCACTGGCACCAGGGCGTGGTGGGGATTGTGGCTTCCCGGCTGGCAGAAAAATACGCCTGCCCCACCTTCATGATCAGTTTACAGGACGGCAAGGGCAAAGGCTCTTGCCGGTCCTTTGCCGGTTTTAATTTGTTTGCCGCCCTGGAGCACTGCGCTGCCTTGCTGGAGGGCTTTGGCGGACATGCCCTGGCAGCGGGATTTACCATTCTGGAGGAGAATATCCCGGCCTTTACGAAGGCCATGAACGACTATGTCTGCGCCTGCACCGGCGGGGCGGAGATGGTTTCCGCCCTGGAAATTGACTGTCCGGTGGAAGATGCGGGTATGCTTACCCTGGAAGAGGTGGAGGGGCTGGAGCTGCTGGAGCCATGCGGGGCAGGCAATCCCAAGCCGGTGTTTTCCCTGGCCGGCTGCCTGGTGTCCGCCCTCAGCGAGGTGGGGGGCGGACGGCACCTGAAGCTCAAGCTGGCCGCCGGAGGGCGCAGCTTTGACGCCATCTTCTTTTCCGCTACGGCGGCCCAGGCAGAGGTGGCCCAGGGGGACCGGGTGGACGTGGCCTTTACTCCCCAGATCAATGAATACCGGGGGTGGCGTTCGGTGCAGCTGCAGGTGTGCGATGTGCGGCCCGCCCTCACCCGTGCCCAGGCCGAGCGGGCCTTGTTTGACAAATTCCGCCGGGGAGAGGTGCTGACCCCCCGGGAGGCCGCCGCCCTGCTGCCCACCCGGGAGGAATTTGTGGTGCTGTGGCGCTATCTGAAGGGCCACGCCGGACAATCTCCGCTGGAGGAGACTGCCCTCCGGCTGGCCCGCAACATTGCCCGGTCGGCAGGGCGGCGGGAGACCGTCATGCGTACGCTGGTATGTCTGGAGGTCTTTGACGAGCGGGGGCTGATCCGCCTGGAGCACACCACAGACCACCTCCACATTGCCCTGCAAAGTGTGGAGGGCAAGGTGGATCTGGACGACTCCTGGATCATGCGCCGTCTGCTGGGCATGAGCGGCTAGCCCACCCATGTCCGGTCCCTGCTACTTTTATTATCTTATTCTGACAGGAGGTGCCCTGTATGGACCCCATCCTGGAGCGATATCAGGCTCTTGAGGAACGCATCAAAGGATATAATCCCACCCTGGATGTCCAGCGGTTATACAGTGCCTTTACCTTTGCCGACAACGCCCATTCCGGACAGCTGCGCAAAGACGGCTCTCCCTACATCACCCATCCCCTGGCGGTGGCGGAAATTGTGGCGGAACTGGAGCTGGACACCGATTCCATCATTGCCGCCCTGCTGCACGACTGCATTGAGGATACCGGCGTCACCCACGAAGAGATTGCCAAGCAGTTCGGGGCGGTGGTGGCCGATCTGGTGGAGGGCGTCACCAAGCTGACCCGGGTGCAATATACCTCCAAGGAAGAGGAGCAGATGGAGAATCTGCGCAAGATGCTCATGGCTATGGCCAAGGACATCCGGGTGATTCTCATCAAGATCTGCGACCGGCTCCACAACATGCGCACCATGGAATACCAGTCGCCCCGGAAGCAGAAGGAAAAGGCCCTGGAAACCATGGAGATCTACGCCCCCATTGCCCACCGGTTGGGCATGCAGCGCATCAAATGGGAGCTGGAAGATACCTCTCTGCGCTATCTGGACCCGGTGGGCTACCGGGAAATTGCCGACGAGCTGGCCGCCCGGTCGGCCGCCCATGAGGAATTTCTGGCCACCATCCAGCAGCAGATTCAGCAGAGGCTGGACGCCGAGGGCATCCACTGCACCATCTACGGACGGGTGAAGCATGCCTACTCCATCTACCGGAAGATGTACACCCAGAACAAGACCATGGACGAAATTTTCGACCTGTACGCCTTCCGGGTCATTGTGGACGATATTTTTGAGTGCTACAATGTGCTGGGTGTGATTCATGACCTCTTTAATCCGCTGCTGGGCCGGTTCAAAGATTATATCGGCACCCCTAAGCCCAACGGCTACCAGTCCCTCCATACCACCGTCATCGGCCGCAACGGCATTCCCTTTGAGGTGCAGATCCGCACCTGGGATATGCACCACACCGCCGAGTACGGCATTGCCGCCCACTGGAAGTATAAGCAGGGCATGGCCAACTCCAAGCTGGGTACGGAATCTGCCTTTGAGTGGGTGCGCAAGCTGCTGGAAAGCCAGCAGGACGTGGACGCCGAGGAGTTTGTGCGCACCATGCGGGTGGATCTCTTTTCCGACGAGGTGTTCGTATTTACCCCCCGGGGAGATGTAATCAACCTGCCTGCCGGGGCCACCCCCATCGACTTTGCCTATAACATCCACTCGGCCGTGGGCAACCACATGACGGGGGCAAAAATCAACGGCCGCATGGTGACCTTTGATAGCAAGCTGAAAAACGGCGATATTGTGGAGGTCATCACCTCCAAGTCTGCCCACGGACCCAGCCGGGACTGGATGAAAATCTGCAAATCCAACGAGGCCCGGAATAAAATCCGCCAGTGGTTCAAGAAGGAGCGGCGGGAGGAGAACATTGCCACCGGCCGGGCTTCCATTGAATCGGAGCTGAAGCACGCCGGACTTTCCCTGGCTGCCATTACGGCGGAAGATGTGCTGCCCTATGTTCTGAAAAAGGTGCGCTTCGGCACCATGGATGAGCTGTATGCCGCCATCGGCTACGGCGGCATGTCCGCCCAGAAGGCGGTGGTGCGGGTCAAGGACGAGATGACCCGCCTCAACCGGCTCCAGGCCGAGCAGAATACCGCCGCGGAAAAGGCGGCCCTCCAGAATCAGCCCATTTATCCCGCCACCGGCGGCATTTCCCCGGTGGCCGTCAAGGTGGGCAAGCACGACCAGAGCGGCATTGTGGTGGAGGGCATTGACAACTGCCTGGTGAAATTTGCCAAATGCTGCACCCCGGTACCCGGCGATCCGGTGGTGGGCTTTATTACCCGGGGCTTCGGTGTGTCGGTCCATCGGGCCGACTGCCCCAACGCCGCCCCTGAGAAGCGCAAGCCGGAGGAGGAGGGCCGGTGGATTCAGGTATCCTGGGCCACCGGAGAGCTGGCCTCCTACCGCACCTCTCTGGAGATGTCTGCCAAGGACCGGGACGGCCTGACATTGGATGTGGCCATGTCCCTGTCCACCATGAAGGCCAAGACCACCAACCTGTCCGCCCGTTCCCTGGCCGACGGCTATGCCACGGTACACATTGTGCTGGAGGTCAAGGACCAGAGTGAGCTGGTGGCCATCATCAACAAGCTCAGCCAGATCCAAGGGGTCTATGAGGTCAAGCGCACCGCAGGCTGACAACGGCTGTCCCAAAAGGAATGTGTAAGGAGCATGGGGATATGACCAGAAACGAGAACCATCAAGAAGCGGAGGACTTGGGCCATCTCCTCTCCCGGTGCTTTGCCGGAGGGGAGATGCTCCGGCGGGAGCTGCGCCTGACGGAGGCCCAGGCTGCCCGGCTGGCCGAGCTGGACCGGGCCAGCGTCATTCCCATGGGGGAACAATGGTATGAAATCACCTTCCAGGAGGCATTTAAGTATGGCTGCAACTGAATTTGTGCCTGTGCTGTTAGGCTCGGACATCAACGCCTACAGCATGGCCCGGGCCTTTCATGAGGCTTATGGCGTGCGCTCGGTGGTGTACGGCATGTACCCCGCCAGCGTGTGCGCCGGCAGCAAGATCATCGACTACCGGGTGCGGGAGCACAATGACCGGGTGGATAAGGTGCTGGAAAACGTCACTGAGGTGGCCAGAGAGCACCCCGACAAAAAAATTCTGGTGCTGGGCTGCGGGGATAACTACCTCAATTCCATCTCTGCCAACCTGCCCAACTATCCTGCCAATGTGATTGCCCCCTATGTGGAGCTGTCCATGCTGGAAACCCTCATCCATAAGGAAAAATTCTATGACCTGTGCGATCAGTACGGCATTGACCACCCGGCTACCTATGTCTATCACAAGGGGGAGGGCCACAGTTTTACCCTGCCCTTTGAAGGCCCCTTTGTGGTGAAGCCCGCCGAGTCGGATACCTACTGGAAGCACCCCTTTGCCACCCAGAAGAAGGCCTATGTCCTCCAGACCCGGGCAGAGGTGGACCGGGTGATTGATGAGATTTACAACGCTGGGTATGAGGATTCCCTCATCATTCAGGACTTTATCCCCGGGGATGACAGCTATATGCGGGTAGTGACCAACTACTCCGGGGCCGACGGCAAGGTGCGGCTCATGTGTGTGGGCCATGTGCTGCTGGAGGAGCACACCGCCCACGCCATCGGCAACCATGCCGTTATTATCACGGAGCCGGAGCCTGAACTGTGCGAAAAGCTGAAGTCCTTCCTGGAGGCCATAAAATTTACCGGCTTCTCCAACTTTGACATCAAATATGACCAGCGGGACGGCAAATTCAAAGCCTTTGAAATCAACTGCCGCCAGGGGCGTTCCAACTACTATGTCACCGGCGCCGGGTACAATCTGGCCAAGTATCTGGTGGAGGACCGGGTGATGGGCAAGTCCTGCGACTTGACCATCACAAAAAATCGCCACCTGTGGTGGGTGATTCCCCCCAAGGTGGCCTATGACTATGTGAATCCCCGGTATCACCAGGAGATGAAGGCCCTGCAAGCCCATAACGCCGTGGTGAACCCCCTGTTTTACAAGCCGGACAACGGCCTGGTGCGCACCCTGCGCATTCTGAAGGGGCAGAAGCGCTATGTGGGCTGGTATGCCTCCTGTATGGAGAAGGTGCGGTAATGGAACAACGCCTTGGTATTCTGGGCGGGATGGGACCCCAGGCCACCCAGGATTTTTATCAGCGCATTCTGGACAAGACCGACGCCGCCCGGGATCAGGAGCATCTGCCCACCCTGATCTGGAGCGACACCTCCATGCCCGACCGTACTGCCGCCATTCTGGGGGGAGATGCGGAAGGGTGTTACCGGCGGCTGCTGGCAGGGGCCAGGCTGCTGGAGCAGGGGGGATGTACCGTCCTGGCCATCCCCTGCAATACCTCCCACTATTTTGCCGACCGGCTCCAGAGTGAGCTGTCCATTCCCCTCATCCATATGCCACGGGAGACGGTGGGAGAGCTGGCTGCGGCAGGACGGCACAAGGTGGGCATTCTGGCCACCGACGGCACCATTCAGACCGGAGTCTATCAGCGGGAGTGTACCACAAGGGATATGATTGCCCTTTCCCCGCCGCCGGAGGTACAGAAACTGGTGATGAGCATCATTTATGATGAGATCAAACGGGGGGAAAAAGGCTCCCGGGAGAAATTTGCCGTCATTGACCGGTGGCTGCGGCAGGCAGGGTGTGAGGGGGCCATTCTGGGCTGCACCGAGCTGAGTGTCTACCGCACCTATCACGGGCTGCCGGACTATTATCTGGACGCTATGGACGTGCTTGCCCAGCGGTGTATTACTGCCTGCGGGTATAAGCTGCGGCTGGTGTAAGCGGGACTATGGGCGGGAGTTTGTTCCCAGATACAGCCCTGCCCGGAAAGCGGACAGGAATAGGGCTTCTGATTCCAATGCTTCCGCAATGGCGGACATGTCCCGGTAGTCCCGGAGGTGTGCGGCCTGCTCTGGTGTGAGGGTCTGGAGAAGCGTGTTATATTGGAGGGCGGCATAGTGCTGGTTTTCCTGATACTCCGGGTCATTCAGTTCCAGGTGTTCCAATAGATAGTTGTAGATGTGACGGAGAAAGTCATTCATAAAAATCCCTCCATTGACCTAAATGGGGCACCCATATTATAATTGCTCCAAATAGAGCTGTCAAGAGGTGTGCTATGAAAATTTTAGCTCAACGGTTATTTGCGCTTAGAAAAGAGAGAAATTTAACCCAGGAGCATGTGGCAGATGCAGTTGGGATTTCATTTAATTCATACCGGCGCTATGAAAAAGATGAGCGAGAGCCTATGGCGCCTACCATTGTAGCCATGGCTGACTTCTTCCAGGTCAGTACAGACTATCTGCTGGGCCGGACAGAGCAGCCGTAGGAGAAAGCTGTCTTTTCCTCCGGAGGCCCACTTTCGACTGGCCGAAAGTGGGCAAAGGCCAGTTGGGAAGGGGGGATTTCGATTTCCCCCCTTCCCAACACCCATCCCCCTTGAAACGACCAAAGAGGGGGTGTGCGCACCCCCTTTTTGGAAACTCCCCCGGAGGGGGAGGGGGGAGAGGGAAAGAAGAAGCAGAGGAAGAGGATGGGGTACGTTCTGGTATTTTATATTGCGATGTTCAGATGGTGGTGAATGGAAATGACAAAGTTACGCCGTCCCCTCGGGGACTATGTACAGCTGCTGCTGCGGCACAATCTGCTGGCCGGCAAAGGGCCTATTGCGGCTGATTTGACCGATCCGGTGGCCCTGGTGTCCTGCGATTCTCAGGTGGTGATTCCCCACACCCTGTTTGTGTGCAAAGGGGCCAGGTTTAAGGAGGCCTATCTCAGGCAGGCTATGGAGCAGGGGGCCTTTCTCTATGTCAGTGAAACCCCCTATCCCAGCATTCCGCTGCCCTGTCTGCGGGTTACGGATATCCGGCAGGCCATGGGGCTGCTGGCAGATTTCTTCTATGGGCATCCTTCGGGCAAGCTGTCCATTACCGGGCTGACCGGTACCAAAGGCAAAACCACCACGGCGTACTATATCAAGTCCATGATAGATACCTGGCTGGCCCGTCAGGGCCACCGGGAGAGCGCCCTGCTGTCCACCATCGTCACCGATGACGGTCTGGAGCGCAAGCCCGCCAAACTGACCACCCCGGAACCCCTCGACCTCCAGCGCCACCTGTCCAATGCCGTGGAAGCCGGGGCTGACTGGCTTACCATGGAGGTGTCCTCCCAGGCCCTGAAATATGGCCGGGTCATTGGGGTGGATTTGGCCTGTGCGGTCTTTCTCAACATTGGAGAGGACCACATTTCTCCCGTTGAACACCCCACTCTGGAGGATTATCTCCAATCCAAATTGTTGATTTTCCGGCAGGCGAAAACGGCCTGTATTTCTATGGACTGCGACCACGCCCAGGAGGTAGCCCAGGCGGCAGCCCAATGTGATCGGGTGATCTCCTTTTCCCGGGAAAACCCCCAAGCGGCGGTATACGGCAGCAGCATCCGCAAAGAGGGGGACAAGATTGCCTTCCATGTCCGCACGCCCCGGTATGAGGGGGAACTGGCCATTTCCACACCGGGCCTGTTCAATGTGGAAAACGCCCTGGCTGCTGTGGCGGTGGCGGAGGCCTATGACATTCCGCAGGATGTGGTAGAGGAGGGGCTGGTAAAAGCCTTTGTTCCCGGCCGCATGGAGCACTACGCCAGCGCCGACGGGCAGATCTCCGTCATTGTAGACTACTCCCACAACGGTATGAGCCTGGAAAATGCCCTCCGCTCTGTACGGGCGGAATACCCTGACCGGCAGCTGACGGTGCTCTTCGGCTGCACCGGCGGCAAGGGCATTGACCGCCGGGAGGGGATGGGCAACGCCGCCGGGGAATTTGCCCACCGGATCATTCTCACTGAGGATGACCCCGGCCCGGAAGAGGTGGAGGACATCTGTGCCGACATCGGGGTCTTTTTGAAGCGCTGGAACAAGGAATACACCGTCATTCCCAACCGGGAACAGGCGGTGGAAACCGCTATTCTGGAGGCCGCCCGGCCTGCCGTGGTGTTGCTGGCGGGGAAGGGCTGCGAGGAGGCCCAAAAGCGCAAAAACGGACCGGAACCCTGTATCCCCGACGGAATTCTGGCCCGGCACACCCTGGACAAGTATGACCGGGATCATGCTCAGTAAAGCCTTTGCCGCCGCAGGTGCTGCCGCCTGGGGCGGCTTGCCCTTTTCCCTTCTGGCAGAAGAGATGGAAGAGGGGGCGGTGGAAAAAGCCTGTACCATCTGTCCCAATCCCAGAACCGTGCTGGTGGCGGCTTTTCCCTACTATGCCGGCAGCACGCCGGGCAACCTGTCCCTCTATGCCAGGGGGAGGGATTACCATCCGGTGGTTACCCAGCGGCTGCAATGGGTATGTGACCGGCTGAAAGAGCAATATCCTCAGGGGCTGTTTTTGCCCGCTGCCGACAACTCCCCCCTGCCGGAGCGGCAGGCCGCCTGGCAATGCGGCCTGGGGCTGCGGGGAAACCATGGGCTGGTGATCCTGCCTCCCTATGGAAGCTATGTATTTTTGGGCACTATCCTTCCGGACGTGGTGCTTTCTCTGCCGGACAGCACGCCCTCTCCCGACTGTATGGGCTGCGGCAAATGCCTGGCGGCCTGCCCCGGCAAAGCCCTGGGAGAAACAGGGGTGGAGGTGAGCCGCTGCCTGTCTGAGCTGACCCAGAAAAAGGGAGAGTTGACGGCGGAAGAAGAACAGTTGATAAAAGCCCATCCCCTGATCTGGGGGTGCGACTGCTGTCAGCAGGCTTGCCCCTACAATGCCCATCCTGCCCTGACCCCCCTGCCCGAGTTCCGGGAGGGGCTGATAGAATATTTGAATGCCGCCCAACTGGAGGGGCTGACCAACCGGAGCTTCCGGGAGCGGTATGGAGAGCGGGCCTTTGCCTGGCGGGGGCCTGCCCCCCTGCGGCGGAATCTCTCGATCCAGGAAAAAGGATAGTAAAAGGACTGTTGCACGGCTGCAACAGTCCTTTTGTATTAAAGCTGTTCCTTCCGCTGCAAGCGGATATC
>CALWOK010000003.1 GCA_944383125.1 uncultured Flavonifractor sp. | reverse complement strand
CCCCCTGCTGCGCCCACAGCCCCTGCCGCCCCTGAGAAAGAGGGGGACAAGGCCGGACAGATCAAAAGTTTCCTTACCGGCCTGCTGGAGCACATGGGCGCCGCAGCCGCTCCGGTGGTCCGGGTGGACGAGAACGGCACCTATCAGGTGGAGCTGGTAGGAGAAAACCTGGGCGGTCTCATTGGCCGCCGGGGAGAGACGCTAGACGCCATCCAGCAGCTCACCGGCTATGCCGTCAACCATGGCCAGTCCAAGCGGGTGCGCATTCATGTGGACGCTGAGGGCTACCGGGCCAAGCGGGAGGAATCCCTCATCCGGCTGGCGCAGAAGGTGGCGGGCAAGGTGGTCAAGTACCGCCGCAATGTGACCCTGGAGCCCATGAACGCCTATGAGCGCCATGTGATCCACACCGCCCTCCAGGATACCCCCGATGTGACCACCTATTCCATCGGCACCGAGCCCAACCGCCGTACCGTGGTGGCCTACAGCCGGGGCGAGCACCGGTCATAAAACAGATATCCCCCCTGAGCAATGCTCAGGGGGGCCTTTGTTTACTGATTGTTGTCTATAGTGCGCACCGGCCTGCAGGGGTTACCCACTGCCACCGTGTTGGGTGGAATATCGTGTACCACCACGCTGCCTGCCCCGATGACGGCCCCGCTGCCAATGGTTACCCCGGGAAGCACCGTCACGTTGCCCCCAATCCACACATTGTCCCCTACGGTGATGGGGTGGGCAAATTCCAGATAGCTGTTGCGGGTGGGGGCGTCCAGGGGATGGCCGGCGGTGTAAAAGCCGCAGTTGGGGGCGATGAAGACATTGTCCCCAAAGACCACCGGGGCGCAGTCCAGGATAACCAGATTGTAGTTGGCGTAAAACTGCTCTCCAACCGTGATGTTGGTGCCGTAATCACACTTAAAACCATGATTGATGGTGAGATGCGCGCCGGTTTTGCCCAGCAGCTCTTTCAGCAGAGCTTTGCGGGCCTCTCCCTCTGCGGGGGAGAGCTGGTCCAGCCGGTGGCACAGCACTGCCGCCCGCTGGCGCATGGCCTGAAGCTCGGGCACCTCGGCGTTGTACAGCTGTCCTGCCACCATCTTTTCCCATTCCGACATGGCAAACACTCCTTTTGCGGCAAACCGGGCGGCAGATGCCGCCCGGTTGTCTGTTATGTGCCTGGATTTTGGGGCTTGTCTCCCCTGGGCCGGCGGTGATACCGGCGGCGGGGCCGTTTTTTCTCCAGATTCCCCTCCTGGCCCTCCCCTGCTGCCTTTTCCAGGGTGGGCCGTAGCTCTGCCGGTTTGGGCCTGGCCTCCGGCCGGGGCTTTTGCTCGCCTTTGGGGGGGCGGGGCTGGCTGGGTCTGGCCTGCTGGGGCCGTTCCTCCCGGCGGGCCTGAGGGGGCTGCTCCCTGTTCTGCCGCCTGCGGCTGCGGCCGTTGCTCCGACGCTGGTCGGGGGCCTCCTCCTGCTCCATCCCCATGCCTGTGGAGGGAGCATCCATACCGCCCGACAATATGCGTGGCTCCTCCGGTGGGGTGAATTTCCGCAGTTTGATCAACTCTTCCGGGGGAGGCGCCACATAGTCCTCCGGCCGCTTGCCCTTGCCGCTGCGCACCACCCGTACCTCGCTGTGGTGAAAGCACTTGGGTACGTCGGGCTGACCGTCCAGCCGTACCTTGACGGTCTCCTTCAGCAAATCCAGCTGACAGATATTGCCCACCCCTTCCGGGGTCTCTACAAAGGACTCGTTTTTGGGCATCCGGTGGACGGCGTCCTCATAGGCCTCCTGCTCATACTTCAGGCAGCACATAAGCCGCCCGCAGGTACCGGAAATTTTGGTGGGGTTGAGGGACAGATTTTGTGTCTTGGCCATTTTGATGGACACCGGCTGAAACTCGTCCAGAAAGGAGGCGCAGCACAGGGGCCGTCCGCAGATGCCCAGGCCTCCCAGCATTTTGGCCTCATCCCGGACGCCGATCTGCCGCAGCTCAATGCGGGCGTGGAACACGCTGGCCAGGTCTTTGACCAAGGCCCGAAAATCCACCCGCCCGTCGGAGGTAAAGAAAAAGAGGATTTTATTCCCCTCAAAGCTGTATTCCACCTCCACCAGCTTCATATCCAGCCCGTGGGCGGCGATTTTCTCCAGGCAGATGCCAAAGGCTTTTTTCTCTTTTTCGTGGTTTTTCTCCACCGTTTCCAGGTCCTTGTCGGTGGCGATGCGCACCAGGGGCCGGAGGGGCTGCACCACGGCTTCGTCCTCCACCATGGTATTGCCCTGGGCGCACTCGCCGTACTCCAGGCCCCGGGAGGTCTCGATAATAACCCCCTGACCGGGTGCAACCTGCTGGCCCTGGGGATCAAAATAGTATTGCTTGCCCCCGCTTTTGAAGCGGACGCCAATGATTTCGGTCATGGTTACCTCCAAATTGGGAATGTTGGGGCCGATGGGCCGCCATCAACGGCATAATTGTGCCAAACCGGCCCCTAGCCATCCAGCGATGTGTCCGCTCCCCACATAAAAGCCGCAGGCGGTGTGCAGCTGTTCTGCCAGCTCTGCCGCCTGCATCATGGTTTTGGGGGACAGGCGCCGGGCGGCCAGTTCTGCCAGCTTCTGCCGCCGGGGGTCCAGATCCAGTCTGGCCCCTGCGGCGGATACCAGCCCGTCCCGCAGCAGCAGCAGCCACTCTTCCAGCAGGGCGGCCAGCTGATCCCGGTCCCACTTGTCCCGCTCCAGGCCGGTGCAGAACTCCATCAGCGCCAGCTCATCCCGGGCGCACAGCCGCTGCAGCAGCTGGGCAGCCCCCTCAATGGCCTGGGGATCTGTACGCTCACCCTCCAGCAGTGCTGCGGCCCGGCCCAGAATCCCCTGGCACTGGTGGGCGGCGGCAGACCGCTCCTGGAGGGTGTGGTCGGGATAGTGCTCTGCCAGCCAGGCTTCGGCCTCCTGCACCGTCACCGGGGACAGGGTGAGCACCTGGCACCGGGAGCGCACCGTAGGCAGCAGGGCGGTGGCGTTGTCGGTGAGCAGCAGAAAGGCGGTATACGGCGGCCCCTCTTCCAGCAGCTTGAGCAGGGCATTCTGGCTGGAATCATTCATATCCTGGGCATGTTCCAGGATATATACCTTCCGTGGGGCCTCATTGGGTTTGATGTAGGCGTCGCTGCGCAGAGCCCGTACCCGGGCCACATTCAGCACATCCCCTTCCCCTCCGGCGGAGATCACGTCGGGGTGGATGCCTCCCCGGACCTTTTTGCATGGGGTGCAGGAGAAACAGGGCTTGTCTCCCCCGCCGGTACACACCAGGGCAGCAGCCAGCAGACCGGCCAGGGTGTGCTTGCCTGATCCTGCCGGTCCGCTGAGAATGTACGCATGGGACAGCCCATGGCGGGCAGTCTCCCCTTCCAGCTGGTGTTTCAGCGAGGTGTTGCCGGCCAGTGCGGACAAATTCATATTACACCCGCTCGAAGCGTTCAATATCTACCACAAAGATGGTGGCGCCCCCCACCACAACCTCCACCGGCATGGAGGGGTAGTAGCCGTAACTCATCTCGGTGGTGGTGGGAATCATCTGCTTGCGGGAGTGGGAGTGCTCCTTGATGATGTCAATGACGGTCTGCACCTTTTCCTCGTCCACGCCGATAAGGATGGTCACGTTGCCCGCCATCAGGAAACCGCCGGTGGTGGCCAGCTTGGTAGAAGAAAAGCCCTTCTTGGTCAGGTTTTGGGTGACGGTGTTGGCGTCGTCGTGATTGATGATGGCAAGGACCAGCTTCATAGGTATCCCTCCTGCTCAGTTCATGGGGCAAAATCAGCGGCTGCCCTCCACACACAGGGGGGCCACAGAAATTACTTGCCTTGTATTATACCCTATCTGCTCCAAATATGCGATAGTTTTTTTCTCAATGGCCTGTCCCGGGGCGATGACAGGTATGCCCGGCGGGTAGGGAGCCACCTGCTGGGCGGCAATCCGGCCCGCCGCCCGGTCCAGGGGGAGGGGTTCCGCCGGCGCAAACAGGGCCTGCCGGGGAGAGCACACCTGAGGGGACATGGGCGGAGGAGGCGGGTAGTGGGGACATGGTCCCAGCTCCACCCGTTCCAGGGCCTGCTGCAGCCGTAAAAAGTCCTCCTGGCTGTCGGCACAGGTGGGAATGAGCACCACATGGCCCCCGTCTGCCATCTCAGGCCAGATATTTTGCCGCTCCAGCCCTTCCTGGGCCTGGAATCCGTGGGGGGACAGCAGGGTGAGCCGGGTGGGGTCCAGAGGGGCGTGGCTGGGGGTAAGGGCGGGAAAATCCCGCCGCAGAGCGGCCACCTCTTCCGCTGTCTGCCGGTAGGCATCCCCTCCCTGTTCCAGCATATAAGCCCGGCATAGGTCCAGTGCCGCCATCATGGGATAGGAGGGGCTGGAAGAGCCGTAAAGACTGGCTGCCCACCGCAGCTGTTCCTGGGAAAACCTGCCGTTGGACAGCAGCAGGGCGGACTGTCCGGGGGCAGGCAGGGTTTTGTGGGCAGACACCACCGCCAGGTGGGCGGCAGACAGGTGGTCAAGCCCCAGAAATGGCAAATGGGCCCCATGGGCCCCGTCAACCACCAACACCCCGCCATGCTCCTCCATGATTTGCGCCAGAGCGGGAATATCTGATAGAACTCCGTAGTAAGTTGGTGAAGTAATACACAGCGTTTTGATTGAGGGGTGAGTTTTCAACATGGTTTTCAACACATGTGGAAAAATCGGACCGGTGACACCCCCCGCCTCCACCCAGGGCCGCTCCACAAACACCGGATGGAGATCCAGCAGAGCCAGCCCATTAAAGGCGGAGCGGTGGCAGCACCGGTCCAGCAGAATGGGATCCCCCGGCCGGCAGGCCAGGGTGAGGGCAGACAAAACCCCCTGGGTGGAGCCGCCGGTGAGGAACAGGCAGCTGTCCATATGAAATGCCTCTGCCCAGAGCGCTTCCGCTTCCCCGATGGCCCCCCCGCCGTCAAACAGGTTGCCGGTGGGGGGCAGCTCGGTGAAGTCAATGGCATAGGGGGCGGTGAGGGGATACCCCGGCAGAGGTTTTCCCTTGTGGCCCGGCATGTGCATCCGCAGAGGCCGGGCTGCGGCAAATTCCGTCAGAGCGGTGTAGAGCGGCAGGTTTTCCACAAACAGTTCCCCCTTGGTGGATAAAAATCTGGATTGCCCTCAGTCCAGGGTGAGATCTCCCTCTTTGATCCAGCCCATTCTGCGCAGCAGCAGGCCGAACAGCCAGCTCAGCAGGGCGGGCAGAACAAAGCAGATGAGGATCATCCCCGTCCAGTCAAAGGCGGTGATGGCGGATTTGGCTCCCATGGCCACATCGTTCACCCAGCCGGTATATACCCCAATGGGGCCTACCATGCCGCAGGTACCCATACCGGAGGCCACCGCAGACACGGGATCATTCATCTGAAGACCGAACAGGCAGGTGGCCAGAGGACCGGTAATGGCCGAAGTCAGAATGGCAGGCAGCCAGATTTTCGGGTTTTTCACAATGTTGCCCATCTGGAGCATGGAGGTACCCAGCCCCTGGCTCACCAATCCGCCCCAGCGGTTTTCCCGGAAGGACAACACGGCAAAGCCCACCATATTGGCGCAGCAACCCGCCACCGCAGCCCCTCCTGCCAGACCGGTCAGGCCGATGGCGGCGCAGATGGCGGCAGAGGAAATGGGCAGGGTCAGGGCAATGCCAATGACCACCGATACCAGCATACCCATCCAGAAGGGCTGGAGCACGGTAGCCCACTTGACAAAATCGCCCACCGCAGAGGCCGCCGTACCAATGGCAGGAGCCCACAGGGCGGACAGGCCCACCCCGGTCAGAACGGTCACAAGGGGGGTCACTAAAATATCAATTTTGGTCTCTTTGGATACCGCTTTGCCAATTTCGGCGGCAATTACCGCAATAAAGAGCACGGCCAGCGGCCCGCCCGCCCCTTTGCCTCCGTCCAGGGTGGTGCTGCCCAGGGCGTTGGCGGCATAGCCCACCGTTACCAGGGAGAAGAGCACCAGGGGGGGTGACTGGAGGGCGTAGCCAATGGCCACCGCCATGGCCGCCCCGCTCATGGCAGAGCAGTAGCCTCCCACCTCCACCAGAAAGGCCAGCCCCAGCTGTTTGCCCAGGGTGTCCAGAATGGTGCCGATGAGCAAGGAGCAGAACAGACCCTGAGCCATGGCCCCCAGGGCGTCCACTCCATACCGTTTTCCCGAGATGACAATGTTTTTGCGCTGTAAAAAAGCTGAAATCTGTCCCATAGTCCTTCCCTCTCCATAATGCACTATTATACCGGCAGCGGGAAATTTGTCAAGGACGAGTTGGCCCCAACCAGAGGGTGTGGTAAAATGGGGGGCATAGACAGAGTTTACGGCATGTTGCCCTTGTCAGAAAGGATGAACCGTCATGACATTACTGGAACGTCTGGGTGGCCGGCAGGCCATCACCGCCGGAGTGGTGGACACCTTCCGCACCCTGTCCCGGCATCCCCACCCATCCGGACAGGAGGAGGCTGCCGGCCGGGACTATATGGCATATTTGCGGGATATGGGGCTGAATCCCGTCCGGGACGGGGCGGGCAATGTGCTGGCAGAGGTCCCCCCCTCCCCGGGGCGGGAAGGGGAACCGGTGCTGGTGCTCCAGGGCCATATGGATATGGTGTGTGCCGTGGCCCCTGGCAGCGGCTTTGACCCGTCCGCCCATCCGGTGACCATTGTGGAGCGGAAGGGGTATCTGTGTACCGACCGCCGCTCTTCCCTGGGAGCGGACAACAATCTGGGCAATGCCACTGCCCTGTGGGTGCTGAAACAGGGGGTTTCCCACGGTCCTCTCCGGCTGCTCTTCACCGTCCGGGAGGAGGTGGGCCTGGAGGGGGCAAAGGAGGTATCCCCCGCTTGGCTGGCAGGGGCATCCGCCCTGCTGAATACCGACGGCTTTCACCTGGGCCGGGCCATTGTAGGCTCTGCGGGGGGCCGCCGGGAGGAGTGGCAGAAGCATCTGGAATGGGCGCCTGCCCCGGCGGGCCAGGGATGGCGCATCTCTCTGACCGGCGGCACCGGGGGACACTCGGGAGATGACATTCATCTGGGCCGGGCCAACCCCATTGTACTGCTGGCCCAGTGGCTGGCAGAGCGGCCCCAGCTGGCGGTGGCCTCCTTCACCGGCGGCACCGCCTTCAATGCCATTCCCTCCTGGGCAGAAAGTGTGGTGGTCTGGAACGGTACCCCGGAGACAGGCGCCCTTCAGGATGCGCTGGGGGCATTTGCCGCCACAGACCCCCATTTGACGCTTGCCCTTACCCCCGCCGACCGTCCCGAATTGGTGTGGACGCCAACCTGCCGGGCAGAGCTGCTCTCCTTTGTGTCCGGCCTGCGCCACGGGGTATTTGTGATGGACCCGGTGTTTCCCCAGGTGGTTGGGGCCTCCGCCAATGTGGGGGTGGCAGGAGCGGACGGGGATACCTATACCGTAAAGGTATTCCTTCGGGCAGCCCGGCAGGCCCACATGGAGGAGCTTTCTGCATTGCACCAGGCGTCAGCAGATCAAACCGGTTTTACCGGCCAGTGGACGGGCTATCCCGGCTGGCCGGGAGAGAGCAGCAACCCCCTGGCCCAACAGCTGGACCGGGTGTACCAGGCCCAGACCGGGCGGGGGCTGGAGATTACCGCCGTTCATGTGGGGCTGGAGCCGTCGGTGCTGCGGGAAAAGGCCCCGGGGCTGGTGATGGCCTCCACCGGGCCGGACATTCTGGACGCCCACTCCGTAGACGAGCGGGCTCCTCTGGACACCCTGGCGGACTATGCCCTGCTGCTGGCCGGTCTGCTGGAAGCGGGGATCAGCTGAGCAGTTCTTTGTACAGGGCGGGGGCGTCAGCCTTGCCCACATGTTCCGCCACCGACAGCACTTCTACCTTTACGGTGCGCTCGCCGAAGCGCAGCTCCAGCACGTCGCCCACCTTAACGTCATAGCTGGCCTTCACCGGTCTGCCGTTGGCGGTGACACGCTGGTTGTCGCAGGCCTCGTTTGCCACCGTCCGGCGCTTGATGAGCCGGGAAACTTTGAGCCATTTGTCCAAACGCATGGTATGTTCTCCTTCCCAATATACTAAAAAACTGCCTGAATCAAGATCATATACAGGACTGTGCCTCCAAAAATGCTCACCAGATTGTTGTGGAGCCACAGATGGAGGGCCACCACAGCCCCCACGGAAATCAGCTGGGGAGCCCAATTTGCGGCCTGCAAAAAGGAAATATCCTTCAGACAGTATACAATGAGCATGGCAATGATGGCCGGGGGAAGCACCCGGCCCAGATAGAGGATGATTTTGGGTGGCGTATTTCCCCGGTCAAAGAGCAGAAAGGGGAGCGCCCGGGTCAGAAAGGTGACAACTGCCATAACCCCAATGGCGGCAATGGCTCCTCCGGTGCTTAACATGCTGTCCCCTCCTTTTCCTCCAGTCTGTCCCGCAGCACCAGCAAAAACAGCACAATCACGCCCAGGGACACAATGAGCATCTGCTGCTGGCCAAACCACTGGCCCAGAATGAGCAGAAATACGATGGTAACCAGTCCCCCCATCAGGGCGGGCAGATGCTTGCGGTAGGCCTTCCACTGATCCACCGCAATGACCACAAACAGGGCGGTCATGGCGAAATCAATGCCCTCGGTATTGACCGGGATGAGGGCGCCCGCCACCCCGCCGATCACCGAGCCGATGATCCAGTAGCTCTGATCCAGCAGGGCAATGGCAAAGTAAAAATCCCGTGGACTGACCCCCACCGGAGCCTGGGCGGACGCCAGCAGGGCGTAGGTCTCATCGGTGAGGGAAAAAATCATATAGAACTTGCGCCACCCCATGCCCTTGAATTTTTCCAGCATGGACAGGCCGTAGACCAGATGGCGGAAGTTGATGAGCAGGGTCATCAGGGCCACCGTCCCTAAGGAGGCGGCGGTGGACAGCAATGTGACCCCTAAATATTGCCCGGAGCCGGCATAAATGCTCAGGGACATAAAAAAGGCCCAGATAAAGTTATACCCCACCGCCTGGAGCATAAATCCGAAGGCCATACCGATGGCCAGATAGCCCATCAGCACCGGCACCGTCACCGGAAAGGCCGCCGAAAGCGCTTTGCGGTTCATTCCGTTCCACTCCTTCTCTCTCACATCGGTGTATCATTTTACACACGTTAGTGCAGAAAAGCAATAGCTTGCCGCCATTTTACCAGCCCCGGCGTACTGCCGCCGGCGTATGGCAAAAGAGTTGTGTTTTGCCCCAGAAGGGGTATATAATATAACATATACTGTTTTTTGCCTTATGGCTGTACCAGAAGCAGGAGCGAATGAAATGAAGAAATTGTTGTTTATCTACAACCTCCATGCGGGCAAGGGCATGATCCAGAGCAAGCTGGCCGCTGTCCTGGATGCGCTGTCCCGGCGCTGGGAGGTCACCGTCCACGCCACCCAGGGGGTGGGAGATGCCGCCGCTGTGGCAAAGGAGCGGGCGGGAGAGTTTGACCGCATTGCATGCTCAGGGGGGGACGGCACCCTCCATGAGGTGGTGTCCGGTCTGATGGAGGTACCCCGGGAGTGCCGCCCCACCGTGGGGTATATCCCCGCAGGCACCACCAATGATTTTGCCAAAAACCTGTCCCTGCCCGGCGCTCTGGAGCAGATGGCGGCGGTGGCGGCGGAGGGACATCCCAGACCGGTGGATGTGGGCCGGTTCAATGACCGGGAATTTCTCTATGTAGCGGCCTTTGGGGCTTTTACCGATATCCCCTATACCACCCCCCAGCAGTTCAAGCATCTGTTCGGACATCTGGCCTATCTGATGGGGGTGCTCTCCCGGCTAGGCTCCATCAAGCCCTATTCCATGACGGTGGAGCACGACGGCAAGGTGGAGCTGGGCCAGTATTGCCTGGGGTTTGTGTCCAACACCACCTCCATCGGGGGCATTCAGGGCAACCCTGCCCAGCCCATTGCCCTGGATGACGGCCTGTTTGAGGTGATGCTGGTGCGCCAGCCCAAGACCATTTTCCAGCTGCAAACCATTTTAAAGGCGCTCACCAATGTGGAGTCGGACGAAAAGGGGCTGGTCACCTGCTTTCGGGCCAGCCAGGTGCGGATGATCTCCGACCAGACCCTGGCCTGGACCCTGGACGGAGAGTATGGCGGGGAGCACCGGGTGGTGGAAATACAGAACTGCCACCAGGCCGTTTCCATCGTTTACGGCAGATAGGGCGGCCCTTGCGGCCGCCCGTTTTTCAATCGTGCAAATAAGGAAGGTATCAAATGGATTATCAAGCGGGAACCTATGATATTGCGGTCATTGGGGCCGGTCATGCAGGCATTGAGGCGGCGCTGGCTTCCGCCCGGCTGGGGCTGGACACCCTGTGTTTTACGGTCAATCTGGATGCGGTGGGCAACATGCCCTGCAACCCCGCCATTGGCGGTACCGGCAAAGGCCATCTGGTGCGGGAGCTGGACGCCCTGGGGGGTGAAATGGCCCGGGCGGCAGACAAGGCCTGTATCCAGTACCGGCTGCTCAACCGGGGCAAAGGGCCGGCGGTGTGGTCCCTCCGGGCCCAGGCCGACCGCCGCCGCTACCAGGAGGTGATGAAGCACACCCTGGAGCAGCAGGAGCACCTGTGGGTCAAACAGGCGGAAGTGACCCATATTTTAACAGATAACGGCCGTGTGTCCGGGGTGCGCACCGTCTACGGGGCGGTTTATCAGGTGCGGGCGGTGGTCATTGCCACCGGCACCTTCCTGGGGGGCCGCACCATCATTGGAGAGGTGGCCCGGGACTCCGGGCCGGACGGCCTGGCGGCCGCCCTCCCCCTTACCGACAGCCTGAGACAGCTGGGAGTAACCCTCCGCCGGTTCAAGACGGGAACGCCCCCCCGCATCCACGCCCGCAGCGTGGATTTTTCCCGGCTGGAGCTTCAGCCGGGGGATGAGGAGGTGCTCCCCTTCTCCTTTGAAACCAAACTTCCCCCGGAAAATCAGGCGGTGTGCTGGCTGACCTATACCAACCAGAACACCCATGCCATCATCCAGGCCAATCTGGACCGCTCCCCCCTGTATGACGGCACCATTGAAGGGGTGGGACCCAGATACTGCCCTTCCATTGAGACAAAAATCGTCCGTTTCCCCGACAAGGAGCGCCACCAGCTCTTTCTGGAGCCTATGGGGCTGAACACCGAGGAATTGTATCTCCAGGGCTTTTCCTCCTCCCTGCCGGAGGAGGTGCAGATTGCCATGCTCCACACCATTCCCGGCATGGAGCGGGCGGAAATGACCCGGCCCGCCTATGCCATTGAGTATGACTGCGTGGACCCCACCGAGCTGCTGCCCACCCTGGAGCACAAAAAGGTACCCGGCCTGTACGGGGCGGGCCAGTTCAACGGCTCGTCCGGCTATGAGGAGGCCGCCGTC
>CALWOK010000002.1 GCA_944383125.1 uncultured Flavonifractor sp. | reverse complement strand
GAATTGTTTACTTGCGGTAGTCGTAGAAGCCGATGCCGGTCTTGCGGCCCAGCTTGCCGGCGCGGACCATCTTCCGCAGCAGCAGAGAGGCGCGGTACTTGGGATCGTGGGTCTCGTTGTACAGGGTATCCATAATGGCCAGGCACACGTCCAGGCCCACCAGATCGCCCAGAGCCAGGGGGCCCATGGGATGGTTGGCGCCCAGCTTCATGGCGGTGTCGATGCCTTCGGCAGAGGCCACGCCGGTGTACAGCAGATCAACCGCCTCGTTGATCATGGGGATGAGGATCTTGTTTACCACAAAGCCGGGGGCCTCGTTGACCTCAACAGGCTCCTTGCCAATCTCCACGGACAGGTCACGGATGGTGTTGAAGGTCTCGTCGGAGGTGTGAGCGCCGCGGATGACCTCTACCAGCTTCATAACAGTAGCGGGGTTGAAGAAGTGCATACCGATGAACTTGTCGGGACGCTTGGTAGCGGCGGCAATGGCGGTGATGGAGATAGAAGAGGTGTTGGAGGCCAGAATGGTCTCGGGCTTGCAGATGCTGTCCAGCTCGGCAAAGATGCTCTTCTTGATGTCCAGGTTCTCGATGGCGGCCTCCACAACCAGGTCGGCATCGGCAGCGGCGGACAGCTCGGTGGTGAAGCTCATGTGAGACAGGATGTCAGCCTTCTTGGCCTCGTCCATCTTGCCCTTGGCCACCAGCTTGTCCAGGCCCTTGTTCAAGCGGGCCTCGGAGGCCTTGATGATATCATCATTGATGTCCCGGACCACCACGTCGAAGTCCTTCTTGGCAAAAACCTGAGCGATGTCCAGACCCATGGTGCCGCCGCCGATGACTACAATCTTTTTCATAGCAGAAAACCTCTTTTCAACTGTTTTGATAAATATGTTCCATACCTGATCAGACGGATTTGCTATTATAGGAGACATTTTTTGTCATGTACATTGAAACAGATTACTTGTTCCGGAAGTGCTTTTCCGCACGCTTCTCCAGGAATGCCCCCATGCCCTCGCCCCACCCGGTGCCACGCACCGTGCGGGAACCCCATGATTTTACTCAAATCGCCGGAAGTGAATTCCGTCGATTTCAAGGTTTTGGTCTCCGACCAAAACGCTTGGCGGCGCAAGCGCCGGAGGACTCGGTCATGGGCCTGAGAAGTGCTCACTTCCGGATAACTTACTTGTTCTGGAAGTGCTTTTCCGCACGCTTCTCCAGGAAGGCGCCCATGCCCTCGTCCTTGTCGGCAGTGCCGCAGCAGACGCCGAAGGCCTCGGCCTCAAAGGCAGAACCGGTGACAATGTCGGTCTGCATGCCCATCCGGATGCAGCGCTTGGACTCCTGAACGGCAATCTGAGCGTTGGCACAGATGGCGTTGGCCATCTCCATGGCCTTGTCCATCAGCTCCTCGGCAGGATAGACCTCGCTGACCAGACCGATGGCCTTGGCCTCGTCGGCCTTGATGACCTTGGCAGTGAGGATCAGCTCCATGGCCTTGGAGATCCCCACGATGCGGGGCAGCCGCTGGGTGCCGGCAAAACCGGGGGTAATGCCCAGGCCCACCTCGGGCTGGCCAAACTTGGCCTTCTCACTGGCCAGACGGATGTCGCAGGCCATGGACAGCTCACAGCCGCCGCCCAGCGCAAAACCGTTGATGGCAGCAATGACGGGCTTGGCCATGTTTTCCAGCTTCAGGAACACACCGCCGCCATGAACACCAAACTTCTTTCCATCGATGGAGGAGAAGCCCTTCATCTCACCAATATCGGCACCCGCCACAAAGGAGCGGCCCGCACCGGTCAGGATCATCACATAGATCTCGTCATCGGCAGCTACCTGGTCAATCACTGCGTCCAGATCGCTGAGCACCTGGCTGTTCAGCGCATTGAGCGCCTCCTGCCGGTCAATGGTGACAACGCCAACATGGCCCTGCTTTTCCAGCTTTACAAAACCCATTTGTTGTGCCTCCTTAGTTCTCTATCCCGGAATCTTCGTTATTATTTTAACAAATTCTCCACTAATAAGTATACCTCTTCCCAGCCCAACAGGCAAGAGAAATGCGCAAAAAATCCGTTATTTTTTTATCGTTTTTTATGGCCATTGTGCACAATTTCTTTTTGGTAAGCCACCAGTTTTCTCCACCAAATGATCAAACCAAACGGTTTCCCGGCAAAACAACCCCGGTATCATCCATGTTTTTCCTGTTTTCTCTGGTCAGAATAGACAACAGCCCTTCATCCGAAGGGTTATTCCCTTCGGATTTGCTGTCCGCTTACCAGGGGCCAGCAGTGCAGCGCCGTCCCTTCCCGCCGGCCGGCAGTCAGTTCCACAGCGGTAATCTGGCTGTTGTCATAGGTTTTATAATAATAGGTGCCTGTACGGCCATTGATGCAGCAGCTGTAGGCCGTAATATCCCAGCGCCCCTCCGGCGTGGCCACGCCGCCCCGCACCATTGCCACCGAGTCCAGGATGTGAAAAAACTGGCTGACACTGGACAGCTCTTCCGGCTCGCACATACTGTTCCATTTATAAAATGCCGCCCGGACAAACCGGGAAGCGGGGGAATTGTCCCCCGGCAAACCCATTCCTCCCATCCCCTGTCCGACGGGATACAGCGGCAAGGCCCCAAATCGGTTGCTGGGCTGGGATGCAGACAGGCCCATATAGTGATTCAGATTGGTGAGATGAAAGGCAAAGGTTGGATTGTTGGTGAGCACCCCCACCGGGTCTTCATAAAGGTTCAGCCCCTCTGCCATGGGTTCCGCCACAATAACCCGGCTGGCATCCGCAATATGCCAGTGGAGCGGTGCAGAGGGCATGGAAGGTAAGAAGGGTTCCTCCAGAATACGCACCCCCTTCAGCTGCTCCTCTACCTGGTCCACGGTGGTACAGCTGCCCAGCAGCCAGGGAATCAGCTCATAGGGAGCCAACCCCTTCCCTCCCTCCGGTCCACAGGGATAACAGGCGTTGCCGGGAAAATTCAGCCCCGCCATATACAGCCCGGCCTCATTGACTGCCTCAGCGTACAGGGGATAGCCTGCCGCCACCGCAGCCATTCCAATCATGGCATAGTGGTGTTCCAACGGCCGCCTTTCCTTGAAGGTCAGTACAAAATCTCTGGGGGTGATCACCACCTGCTGTCCAAATTCATACTCCAGATCCAGATTGCGTCCAAAATATGTGTCGGCAGTGGTGAGAGTGAGGCTGGTACACATGGTACTCGCTCCTTCCGATACAGGTGTGATAAAAGCCCTCAGGCTTCGCACCACCTAGTATCACCAGAATACCCTCTCTTTGTTACAAAGTAAAGTGAAAATCATGAATTTTTTCACCATCGTTACAAAAAGAGGGTACGCTGCCTCCATAGCAGCGTACCCTCCGGCTTTCTGGACTGCTTCCCCGCTCAGCCGCACTTGGAATAGCCGCAGTCCCGGCAGGTGACGCAGCCTCCCTCATGCTCCAGTCTGGCGCCGCACTCGGGGCAGAACTTGGCCAGCTTGGCCTCAGCAGGGGTCATCCCCCCCGGGACAGGGATCGCTTTGGCGGCAGATACCATGGGAGCCGGCACAGACTCCTGCGTCTTCTGAGAGACTTTCAGCACTTTTTCCAGGGCCTTGGCAATGGCATCGGGACAGGAGGTCACCGGTACCCCCGCCTGCCGCAGACAGGAGGGACAGCGGATTCCCTTGAGCTGCTGGATAATCTCCTTGGGGTCCATGCCGCAGCGGATGCCCACACTCACCAAACGAGCTGTGGCCTCACTCTGGCTGGGGCAGCCGCCTGCCCGTCCGGTATTGGTGAACACCTCACAGCTGCCGTTTTCATCATAGTTGACGGTGATATACAGGTTACCGCAGCCAATGCGCACCTTTTCCGTAAAGCCAGTGGTAACGGCGGGCCGGGGCCGGGGCTGGATATGGCCGTAGGACTCCTGGGGGATACGGCATTCCTCGCATACCCGTCCGGCGGGCTGGGCCTGCTTCCCGTCATTGACCTTGCCGATGTTGAGCACCTGCTCGCTGCGGCTGCCGTCCCGGTAAATGGTGGTACCCTTGCACCCCAAAGTGTAGGCCAGCCGGTAGACCTCGGCCACCTCTTCCTTGGTGGCAGAATTGGGGAAGTTTACCGTCTTGCTGACGGCATTGTCGGTGTACTGCTGGAAGGCGGCCTGCATTCTGACATGCCAGATGGGGGATACATCGTGGGCGCACACAAAGACCCGGCGGATGTCCTCCGGAATTCCCTCTACATGGGCCAGGGAGCCCTGCTCCACAATCTTCCGCATCAACTCCTCTGAATATACCCCGGCTTCCACCAGCTTGTCCTTCAGAATCTGGTTTGTTTCAATGAGGTGGGTATGGTCCATCACATTGCGGATATAGGCGTAGGCAAACACCGGCTCTACGCCGCTGCTCACCCCGGCCAGGATGGACAGGGTGCCGGTGGGGGCAATGGTGGTAACGGTAGCATTGCGGATGGGCTTACCGTCCTTATAAATGCTCTGGTCAAAGAGGGGGAAGGGTCCACGGGTTTCCGCCAGCCGCTCGCTCTCCTCATGTCCAATGGTGTTGATGGTATCCATGATCTCGGCAGCCAGGGCCACGCCCTCTTCACTGTCATAGGGTACTCCCATATAGAGCAGCATATCGGCAAAGCCCATAACGCCCAGGCCAATCTTGCGGGTGGAACGGGTCATCTTGTCAATCTCTGGCAGGGGGTACTGGTTGACCTCAATCACGTTATCCAGGAAATGGACGGCTGTGCGGATGGTGCGCTCCAGCTTGGCCCGGTCCAGCACCCAGCCTGCAACCGTTTTGGTGATGTGGTTGACCAAGTTGATGGAACCCAGATTACAGCTCTCATAGGGCAGCAGGGGCTGCTCTCCGCAGGGGTTGGTGGACTCAATCTCCCCCTGGCCGGGGACTGCATTGTCCCGGTTGAGCCGGTCCAGAAAAATAATGCCGGGCTCTCCCGTCTGCCAGGCAGAGGTAACAATGGCCTCAAAGACCTCCCGGGCATTGTGCTGCCCTGCCACCTGCCCGGTAGCGGGGTTGATCAGGTCATACATGCCGCCGGTACTGACCGCCTCCATAAAGGCCTCGGTAATCCCCACCGAGAGGTTGAAGTTGGTAATTTCTGCGGTATCATTTTTACAGGTGATGAACTCCATAATATCGGGGTGGTCCACCCGGAGAATGCCCATGTTGGCTCCCCGGCGGGTACCGCCCTGTTTGACCGCCTCTGTGGCGGAGTTGAACACCTTCATAAAGGAAATGGGGCCGCTGGCCACACCCCCGGTGGAATTGACTGTGGAGCCCTTGGGCCGCAGACGGGAGAAGGAAAAGCCGGTACCTCCGCCGCTTTTGTGGATGAGCGCCGCATTTTTGATGGCATCAAAAATATCCTCCATGGAGTCGGCTACCGGCAGCACAAAGCAGGCGGACAGCTGTCCCAACGGCCGGCCGGCATTCATCAACGTGGGGGAATTGGGCAGGAAATCCAGACTGGTCATCATGTCATAAAACGTCCGGGCGGTAGACACCACATCTGCCTTGGGGTCAAAGTGGCGATCCCCCTCAGCAATGGCGTTGGCCACTCGCCGGAACAGCCCGTCCACCGTCTCAGTAGGGTTTCCGTGCTCGTCCCGGGCCAGATAGCGCCGCTCCAGTACCGCCTTGGCGTTTTCAGAAATTGGCATTGGTATCGCTTCCTCCTTCGTATTCGTTCGACATAAAACACAAGATATTGTAGCACAGAAACCAAAGAAGTCAATATGTCCGATTTCTTGCCCTTCTCAACCATTCCTGTTATAATGAAACGTCCAAACCCTTGTCCCAGAAGGACATGGGCTGATATGACCCATCCAAACCAGGGCCAACCGGTAAAAACACCCTTTATTTTTGTGCGAGGTGACGGAATGTATTCCCATTCACAACAGCCGCTTGACAGGCTGCAAACCCAGGCTGTGCTCTGCACCCGGCTGGGCTGGGCCTTGTTTGCTCAAATGACCGCTATGCTGCTGGTACAGCTGGGGCTGGGGCTGGCGGCAGATGCCCTGCTGCCCGGCTGGCGCACTCTGCCCTGGGCGCTGTGGCTGCTGTCGGTGGGCTCCGCCTATGGCGTAG
>CALWOK010000001.1 GCA_944383125.1 uncultured Flavonifractor sp. | reverse complement strand
CATTGGCAGACATGGGCCGCCCCAACAGACGCAGGCAGTGAATCATCTCCTGACGCACCGGATGCAGCATCACACGGAATTGTTTTTTCTCTACCAGATCAACGGTATAATCCACGGCTCCAACCTCCTTACGGCTGTCAATATCATACCATTGATTCTGCTGCCATGGCAAGGGAATCCATCAGAATTTTCCGGAAACCAGGTGATTGGGTCAGCCATCCTCCCATTCACAAACCACCAGGGTATCCCCTTTCTGAATCACAGTTCCCCCTTTGGGCACCACTGTGGAGCCGTCCGCATGGCGGATCAGGACAATCAATACAGACGCAGGGATGCCCAGCATCCGAATGGACTGCCCAACCCATTCTGGATGCTCATCAGCCGGCATTTCCCGCAGGCTGACGCCGTCCTCCTCCTCATAAACAGGTGTGCTCAGCACCAGAATATCCCCGGCGTGGATGACCGTGGCGCCGTTTGGAATCAGGCTCTCCTCTCCCCGCCGTATCATCACCACCAGCGTATCCGACGCCAACTGGCAGTCCTCAATGGAGTGCTCTGCCCATGGATGGCCCGAATGGATGGAAATCTGGGTCAGGTGCATCTGGCGCTGATCCTGGTAGTCATTGAAGGTGCGGCTTACATTGTCCTCCTGATCCACCATGTTCAGCTTGTGGGCAACCAGCGGCAGCAAAGAACCCTGCACCGCTACCGACAGTAGTGCCAGGCAGAATACAATATGGAACAGATCATGGCCGATCTCCGCCCCGCTGGCCACTGCCATAATGGCAAACACAATGGACGCCGCGCCCCGCAGCCCTGCCCAGGATACCAGCAGACATTGGCGCAAGCCGCACCGGAACGGTCTGAGCAGCAGAAAGACGGCCACAGGCCGGGCAACCAGCGTGAGAAACAGGACGATGACCACGGCAGCGGGCAATACCTGGGGCAGCTGATGGGGAAACGAGAGCAGACCCAGCAGGAAAAAGATCACGATCTGAGCCAGTCCTGTGATCCCATCCAGAAAATGCACCAGGGCTGCTTTATGGGGAATCTTGGCATTTCCCAGCAGAATGCCTGCCAGATAGGCCCCCAGATATCCGTTGCCCCCCACAAAGGCAGGCAGCGCATAGGACAGCAGGGCCGCAGCAGCAATAAAAATAGAGTCCATTCCGTCTGACAGATGCAATTTCCGCAGCACCAGAATGGATATCCCAGCTACCGCCACACCCAGTCCGGTGCCAAAGAGCAGCTGGGCAACCACCATCCAGAGGATATTTCCCTGACCTGCCCCCAGCAGGGAGAGGGCCACGGCGGTCAGCATATAGGAGACCGGATCGTTGCTGCCGCTCTCCATCTCCAGCAGAGAGGCCGTATTGTTGCGCAGACCCAGCTTTTTGGACCGCAGAATGGAAAAGACAGAGGCCGCATCGGTGGAACTGATCACCGCACCGGTGAGGAGGCTTTCCTGGACAGAATGGCCCAGGGCCAGCTGGCAAAAAACAGCGGTCAATCCCGCTGTAATCAGCACCCCCACGGTAGACAGCATTGCGGAAGGAACTGCTACCGGACGGGCGGCCTCCCATCGGGTGCCGAATCCGCCGTAAAACATAATGAAGATGAGTGCAACAGAACAAATCTGCTGGGCAATGTCAAAATCATCAAAGGGAATCCGTACCAGCCCGTCAGAGCCGAACAACATCCCCAGGGCCAGAAAGAGCAGCAGTGCCGGGACACCCAGCCGTTGAGACAGGCAGCTTGCCAGAATACAGGCCACAATAATAACGGCGCACAGCAGCAGGAAACCTTCCATAGCTTCTCCTTTCTTCAGGGGTTTTTATGGTGATATATAACCCGGTTTGCACGGGGGTCCAGCGCATCCCGGATGCCGTCCCCAATGCCCACCAGGCAGAACACCGTCACCATCAGCAGGATGCCCGGCGGCAGCCATACCCAGGGCCGCCGGGTCAGCACCGTCAGATTGCTGGCATACTGGATGAGGCTGCCCCAGGAGGCCTGGGGGATGCGGATGCCAAAGCCCAGAAAGCTGAGGCTGGACTCGGACAGGATGGCCCGCCCCACCCGCATGGGGAAGGAGCACCACACCGGCGCCACCACATTGGGCAGGACGTTGCGCCAGAGGATGGTGGCCCGGCCGGCGCCCAGCGCCCGCACCGCCAGAATATACTCCTGCTCCCGCACTGTCAGGGTGTTGGCATAGACCAGCCGGGCGATGCCTGTCCACCCCAGCAGGCCCAGCACCAGCACAATGTTCAGGGCCGACGCCCCCACCAGGGACACCAGGCAGAGCACCAGCACCACACTGGGAAAGGTCTGCACCAGATCGGACAGCCGCATGATCCAGAACTCCCAGCTCCCCCGGCGGTACCCCGCCAGCAGGCCCAGGGGTACCCCCACCGCCGTACTGATGACAGCGGCGCTCAGGCCAATGAGCAGAGAGATCTGCCCCCCGTACAGCAGCCGGGCCAGCAGATCCCGGCCCACATCGTCGGTCCCCAGCCAGTGCTCCGCCGATGGCGGCGCCCAGAACCCCGCCTCCAGATCACTGACATTCGGCTCCGCCCCCAGCACCAGGGGCAGCAGAAAGACCAGCAGCAGCTCCATGCAAAGCACCATCAGGCAGGCCATGGCCCGCCGATCCCGCCGGAAGCGGCCCCAGGGGGTGCGCTCCACTTGTCTCTCCCCCATGGCCCTACCCCTTTCCATACCGCACTCTGGGATCGGTCAGACCATAGACCAGATCCAGCAGCAGGTTGGTGAAGAGTACCGCCAGGGCCATCACCACCGTGACCCCCATCACCACCGGATAGTCCCGGTCGGAGATGCCGGAAAAGAGCAGGCTGCCCATGCCCGGCCAGCCGAAAATCTGCTCCACCACCACGGAACCCCCCAGTATGTGGGGAATGTGGCTGAGGATGGTGGTCAGCACCGGAGTCATGGCGCTGCGCAGCACATGGCGTACCATGACCGCCCGGTCCTTCAGCCCCTTGGCCCGGGCGGTCATGATGTAATCCTCCCCTATCACCTCCAGGCAGGCGGAGCGGGTCTGCTTGACCAGCTCACCTGCGCTGCTGATACATACCACCCCGGCAGGCAGAATCAGGTGGAGCACCAAATCCCCCAGCCCGGAAAACCGTCCGTTGGTGTACATGCCGTGGGCGGGCAGCCAGCCCAGAACCACGGAGAACCAGAAAATACCGGCCAGACAGAGGAAAAAGCCCGGTACACCAAAGCTTACCAGGCTCAGGCCGGAGGCCAGTCTGTCCCATCCGGAACGGGGCTTCCAGGCAGCCGCCGCCCCCAGGGGGATGGCGATGGCCACCGCCAGCACCACGCCGGTACCGGTCAGAATGAGCGATGGAACCACCCTCTGGGCAATCATATCCCCTACCCCATGTCCGGTCAGGTAGGAGCGGCCCAGATCCCCCTGGAGCAAGCCCCCCAGCCAGACAAAGTAACGGATGGGCAGGGGCTGATCCAGCCCAAGGGCGGTTTCCAGGGTGGCCCGGTCGCTCCCTGCCGCGCCGCTCCCCTCCCCCATCAGATCGGCTACCGTACCAGGTGCCAGATGGAGCATCAAAAAAACCAAAATGGTAATACCGAAAAACACCGGCACTGCCGTCAGCAGCCGGCGGCGGATATACTGTCCCATGAATTTGCGTCCTCCTGCACTTCCGGCCCTGTGGGGCACGGGTCCAATGGGATGGACCCTACGGAGGTTTTTTCTGTATGGGATACGGGCCGGTACTCACACCGGCCCGCATCTTTCCGTGTTCAGGCTTCCTTCATCCGCCATGCCCAGATGTTTTCATTGGAAAAGCTGGCGGAGGGATAGTCGATGTTGTCCACTGTGGGAGACTGGGCATGAAGGGTGCGCCCAAACCACAGAGGGATAAAGGGCCGCTCCTGGGCCAGCAGGGTTTGCAGCTGGTCCAGCAGGTCCTGGCGTTCCGCCTGGTCTGCCGCCTCCCCCATCTGGGTCATCAGGGTGGTGTAGGGGGTCAGATCTGCAATGTGGAAGAGGTTGTTGCTCTCGCTGAGCCGGGTACCAGTGAACCATAGGGGCAGGGCGCCCGGCGTATGGCTGGCAATGGCCATGTCATACTTGCCCTCCGACATGCCGGAAAACAGGGCTGCCGAGTCCACCGTCTCCACAGTAATGGTCATTCCCACCTCTTCCAGCTCCTGCTGCATCAGGGCAGCCAGGCCGGAGCGGTTGGAGGTGCAGGCCAGGGTATACTCCTCCCCGGCATAGCCCCCCTCTTCCAGCAGGGCCATTGCCTGTTCCACATCCCGGCTCCAGGTCAGATTGCTGGTATAAGCTGTCCCTGGGATAACATCGGTGGCGGTAGGTTCTCCCAGACCCTGGGTGGACTGGAGACAGAGGGCCTCCTTGTCCAGGGCCAGGTCGATGGCCTGGCGGACCTGGGCGCTGGGAATGGTTTCGCAGCTGAGCATCAGCTCATAAAAGGTATTGGGCACTGTCCCCTCCAGCACTTGAATGCCGGCGGCGGCGGCCGTTTCGGCGTCCTCTGCCGATACATTGCCCCCAAAGGTATAGTAGTCCAGATCTCCGGAAATCAGGGAGGGCAGCAGGTTGGATTTGTCCATCACCG